>CAZNNA010000024.1:0-18616 GCA_964573825.1 uncultured Treponemataceae bacterium | reverse complement strand
GCTCGTGTACTGCATCCAGAGCCTGAGCCTGAGCCCGAGGCGGCCACCTACCAGGTTGAAGGCCGCGACGACGGGATCGCTAGGCTTGTCCTCCGTGCCCTCGAGGCAGTGTATGGAGACGAGGCCCCCGGCGACGGCCTCGCCGACTACCGCGGCTAGGCCCCGGGCGAGGGAGGCCGGGCCGAGCCTCTTCATCATGAAGGCGGATATCTTGCCCATGTTGAATTCGTGGGCCTCGCCGTAGAGTATCCCGTCCCTCGCGAGGCTCGCCACGCCGACTCGCTCGAGGGCCGGGGTGGAGTAGGCGCTCGAGTGGCCGTCCATCGATAGGACTATGGCCGGCCTGCCGGGGAACCAGGCGTCGAGTTCCCCGGCGGTGGGCAGGCGGCGCTCGGCGACCGATCCCAGGCAGAGGCCGAAGCCCACGATAGGCCCGGGACGGCCCTCGGAGCCGGCTAGCAGGGCGGCGCGGACGCCCTCGAGGTCCGGCGGGCCTAGCCTCTCGCCTTCCATGACCGCCAGGTTGACGGCGAGCGCCTCCACGGCGGCCTTCTCCATGAAGTGCGCGTGGGCGTCGATGAAGGCCGGTACGACCGTCGCGCCGCCGAGGTCGACGACCTCGAGCGAGGCCGAGGCCGGGGGTAGGGGCGCGCCCTCGGGATAGAGCTCGGCTACCCGGCCCGTCGCGTCGACGCGCAGGGCTGCCGAGCGTCGGCCCTCTCGCTCCAGGTCGTAGATCCGTCCGTTCGTGAGGAGCATTTCTCGTTTCACCCGGCCAGTATGGACCCGGTTCCGGGGGCGCGCAAGGCCGGAATAGCGCTAGGCCGTTCGCGCCCCCTCTTCTCGCTAGCCCTCGCTGGGGACGTCGAGCAGGGCCGCCAGGGCCTCGGCCGTCAGGCCCAGGTGGGCGGCGACCTTGGCTCCCGGCCCGGACTCCCCGAAGCGCTCGATGCCGAGGAAGGCGTCGGCTATCCTATCCCAGTGGAGGGAGAGGCCTGCCTCGCAGGCCACGACGCGCGCCTCCGGCGGGACTATGGTATCGCGGATGGCCTTAGGCTGGGCCAGGAAGGTCTCGAGCGAGGGGACCGATACGACGCGGACCGCCTTGCCCGGGGCCAGGGCGGCGGCCTTGAGCGCCAGCTCCACCTCGCTGCCGGAGGCCAGGATCACCGCGTCGGGCTCGCCCGGGCAGTTGCGCGCGACGTAGGCGCCCGTCCTGAAGGTATCGCGCCAGACCGGGTCGGCCTTGGAGAAGACGGCTAGGTTCTGGCGCGACAGGACGAGGGCGGTCGGGCCCTCCGTGCGCGCCAGGGCCCAGGCCCAGGCCTCGGCGGTCTCCTCCGCGTCGGCGGGGCGCAGTACCAGGGTATTGGGTATGGCCCGGAGCGAGGCCAGGTGCTCGACGGGCTGGTGGGTCGGGCCGTCCTCGCCCACGAAGACCGAGTCGTGGGTCAGTACGTAGACGACGGGTAGGCCCATGAGGGCCGAGAGCCTGAGGCTCGGCCGTAGGTAGTCGGCGAAGACGAGGAAGGTGGCGCAGAAGGGGCGGAAGCCGCCGTGGAGCGCAAGCCCGTTGGAGACGGCCGCCATGGCGTGCTCGCGTACGCCGTAGTGCAGCATGCGCCCCGCCCTCTCGGCCTTGGAGTAGGCCCGGCCGGGGAGCTTGGTGGAGTTGGGGCCGGTTAGGTCGGCGGAGCCGCCGACGAGGCCGGGGAAGGCCGCGAAGGCGGCCTCGAGGGCCGCGCCCGAGGCCGCGCGCGTCGCGAGGCTGTCGCCGGCCTTGGCGACCGGCCAGTCGACCTGCGACTGGGCGCGGCCTTCGAGCATGGCGTCGAGCTCGGCGGCCAGCGACGGTTCATCGGATCGCCAGGCGGCGTACTCGGCCTCCCACGCGGCGCGGACGGCGGCCAGCTCGCGCCTGCGCGACTCGAAGAAGGCCGCGGCCGCCGGGTCGACCCAGAACTGCGCGTCCACCGGGACGCCCATGGCGGTCTTGGCCCGAGCCACCTCCTCCGGGCCCAGGGGCGCGCCGTGGACCTTGTGCGAACCCTGCATGGTGGGCGCGCCCTTGCCGATGACGCTCTTGAGCATGATGAGGCTCGGCCGGCCTTCGTCGGCCTTTGCCTTGGCGACCATGGCCCGCAGGGCGGCAGCGTCGTACATGTCGCCCCTCTGTACCTGCCAACCGTAGGCCTGGAAGCGTGCCCCTACGTCCTCTGAGAAGGATAGGTCGGTGCCGCCGTCTATGGTTATGGCATTGTCGTCGTAGAAGGCGATGAGCTTACCGAGGCCCAGGTGGCCGGCGAGCGAGGCCGCCTCGGAGGCGATGCCTTCCTGCAGGCAGCCGTCGCCCGCCACGACCCAGGTATGGTGATCGAAGATACGTCGCCCGGCCGTGTTGAAGCGGGCCGCCAGCATGGTCTCGGCGATCGCCATGCCGACCGCCGTCGCCAGGCCCTGGCCCAGGGGGCCCGTCGTGGTCTCGACGCCTGGCGTCATGCCGTACTCGGGGTGGCCGGGGCAGCGCGAGCCTATCTGCCTGAAGGCCTTGATATCGTCGAGCGAAACGCCGTAGCCGGCGAGATGGAGGAGCGAGTACAGGAGCATGGAACCGTGGCCCGCGGATAGCACGAAGCGGTCGCGGTCGAGCCAGGCGGGGGCGGCGGGATCGTGCCTGAGGAATTCGCCGTAGGCCATGGCGCCGAGCTCGGCGCAGCCGAGCGGGAGCCCGGGGTGGCCTGAGTTGGCCTTCTGTATCGCGTCCATCGAGAGGCATCGAACCGTCTTGGCTATGGCTGCTATGGCCGTATCGTCCATGAATCGTCTCCTTGCGGGTAGCGTGCTATCGGCAAGGGTACTATGGACGGCCGCGAGCTTCAAGGTGACGGCCGCGGCGCGGCCTCCGGTCCCTTTAATTAAGCCTCGACCAGCGTATATACTGGCGCAATGCTCGACCTAGCCTTGCTTATCGGAGGGGCGGCCCTGCCGGCGGCAGTCCTCGTGTTCCTCTTCTATCGCGCCGACCGCGCTCGCCCCGAGCCGGTCGGGCTCATCGGGCGCAGCGTCCTCTACGGCTTCCTGGCCGTCATCCCCGCCCTGCTCCTCGAACTGGCAGTCGACCAGCCCGCTCGCTTCCTGCCGGGGCCGCTTCGCCTCGCCTGGACGGCCTTCGTCACGGCCGCCCTCGTCGAGGAGGGCGTGAAGTATCTCTTCCTCAAGCGGTACCTCTATGGGAATCCGGCCTTCGACGAGGTCATGGACGGCATCGTCTACGCCGCCTGCGTGAGCCTGGGCTTCGCCTTCGCCGAGAACCTCATGTACGGGCTCGGGGGCGGCTGGGTCCTCGTGGCCAGGGCCCTGACGGCCGTCCCGATGCACGCCTCCGCGACGGGCATCATGGGTTTCTGGCTCGGCATGGCCAAGCGCGAGGCCGACCCGAGGGCGGCGGCGGCTGCCAGGCGCAAGGGGCTCGCCGCGGCCGTGGCCATACACGGGCTCTACGACTTCTTCCTCTTCCTCGGCTCGCCGCTCGCGCTCGGGGGCCTGCTGACGCTCGTCGTCGCGACCCGGATGCTGCGCGGCCTCGTCCGCAGGGCCAAGGCCCTGGACGAGGCGGCCGCCGCTACGCGGGCCGCGCTCGGGCGGCCTTGACGACGCGATAGTCGACGCCCGCCCGCGCGAGGGCCCCGGGCGTCGGCACTCCGTCCTCGTCGTAGCCCTTGATACGGTAGTACGAGGCCCTCATGGGTTCGAGGGGCACGACGCTCTTGACCGGGTGCCTCGTGTCCGCCTCCTCCGTGAAGCGGGCCGGGAGGACGTCGTCCTCTACGCCTATGCCGCAGGAGCAGTTCATGGCCCGCTCCAGGAGCTGGGTTCGCCTGCCCACGGCGTAGAAGTCCCTGGCCGAGCACTTCCTCCCCGATATCGCCTCCACGAAGCCCGACAGGGCGGACCAGTCGAGGAGGGCCTGGGCCACGCGCGGCAGGAACAGCATGGCCAGCTTAAGGATGGGCTTGGGCGTGTACTTGGCTACGGGGGGCTCGAGCAGGTAGCCGAAGACGGAGAAGAGGCAGGTGTGGAGCGAGTTGACGGCCGAGAAGAGGTTCTCGAAGAAGTCCACCCACTGGGCCTTGGAGAGGGTCGTATACTGCGGCAGGTAGCCGTAGAGCGCCTCCAGGGCGACGGTGTAGCAGCCTAGGTGGCAACCGCCGCGATTGGTTACCGCGAAGCCCAGGCCCTGGCCCCAGGCTCCCCGCGGATCGTAGGCCGCCATCTCCATGCCCTTGACGTGAATGGCGAAATCCTTACCCCCGTAGCGCTCGGAGAGGGTCCGAGAGCCGAGCGCCAGCTCGGGGCCCTCGCCGCGCCCGTAGGCTATGTCCTCGATCGTCGAGGCTATGTTGTCGGTCCTTCCGAAGGCGAGCGAGCTCGGGCGCAGGCCCTTCTCCGCCGCCTCCATTGCCCAGGCTATGGTACCGCCCGCGGATATCGTATCCATGCCGAGCTCGTTCATGAGCTCGTTCCAGGGGCCGACGAGGTCGGGATCGAAGTTGCCGATATTGCCGCCCCAGAGCCCTATGGTCTCGTACTCGGGGATGGTACGTATCTTCCCGTCGGGATAGGTACCTCGATGCCCGCAGAGAACGGTGCAGGGCATGCAGGCGTCGCGCTCCGTCTTGTAGCGCTCGGCCATCGCCTCGCCGGACAAGGCCATGCAGCGTTCGTCGGTCCGGTCGCGGAAGTTTCGTACCGGGGCGAAGCCCTTCCTGACGCCGAAGCTGACGTTGTAGTTGGTACCGTAGTCGGCGTAGGCCTTGGAGAAGTCGTTGCGCAGGATGCGCTTCCTCGACTGGGCGTTGATGCGCGCGAAGCGGGCGGGGTCGGCGGGTTCTATCCCGTAGGCCCTGCCGCGGGCGACCACGGCCTTGAGCAGCTTGGAGCCCATGACGGCGCCGAGCCCGCCCCGCCCGAGGAAGCGATGGCCGCTGGCGACGTTGGCGTAGGGCACGAGGTGCTCGCCGGCCGGGCCTATGGCTACCGCGCCGTGGCGCGGCGAGGTACAGAGCCGCTCCTGGACCTCCTTGGTCCTGAGCCCCCAGGCCTCTCCCGCCTCCTCGAAGCGTACGCCGTCCTCGTCTATCCGGAGAACCGTCGGTACGGCTGCCTTGCCGCGCACGACGAGCCCGTCCCAGCCTGCCGTCTTCAGGGCCATGCCGAAGGGCCCGCCGCAGGAGGAGCTGGCCATGATGCCCGTGAGCGGCGACTTGGTGATACCCTCGAAACGAGCGGAGCAGGGAGCGCCCGTACCGACGAAGAGCCCCATCATGAAGACGAGCATGTTATCCGGCCCGAGCGGATCGAGGCTTCCGAGGGCGTCTCCGGCACGGTCGGCGAAGAGCTTGAGCCCGAGGCCCTTACCGCCGAGGTAGGCTCGCAGGTCGGCCTGAGAGGGAGTAAATACCTTCCAGGTCGAGGCGGAGAGGTCTACCTCCAGGTAACGGTCGCTCGTTCCCTTGATGGTCTTCATCGTTCCTCCGATACGAGTCTCACGCAGGCGGCGGGGCAGACGGTCGCGCAGTAACCGCAGGAGACGCAGGCCTCGGGCCGCGCGAGGGAAGGAAGGGCCCCGGCGCCGCCGGGACGCGTAGGAGCGCTCATATCCAGGCAGGAGACCGGGCAGGCGCGGACGCAGGCGCGGCAGGATACGCAGGCCTCGAGCGCGAAGGTGGGGCGCGGCCAGGCCTTGCGGGCGAGCCGGGCGACGGCGCTCCCGTCATCGTCGACTATGGCCCCGGCGGGGCAGGAGCGTCCGCAGGCGCCGCAGTCGAAGCAGCGCTCGGGGTCGATGGAGTGGCGGGAACCCTTTACGCCGCTAGCCGCGCCAGCCGGGCAGACCCTAGCGCATATCGTACAGCCCGTACAGCGCTCTCCGATGACGTGAGCCATGGTACCTCCGAATTTCGAGCGATCGCTCGACGGAAAAGCGTAGCATGGCGATCGTCCCAAGGCAACCACTTTATAGTTCCTCGAACGTTGGTACGGATGCGTTCTTTAGTGGCATCTCTCCCATTTTATACGCCAACGGCTTCGCTAGAACGAGGATATCGCCTCACGGGCATGGCCCAAGGTCACATGAAGGCTCCTATCGTCGATTAGGCGCCTCTGTACCAGGGTTCGGGGAACTATAAGGATTGACAATAATACTAAATATGTCATAATGACAAAATACAGGAGAACGTCATGTTGCTGACAAGCCCTAATTTCGCCGACGGTTCAGAGCTTTCCTTCGAGTGCTCGTACGAGGCCCGTAACGCCTCGCCAGCCCTGTCCTGGACCGGCGCCCCGCTCGGCGTTCGTTCCTACGCGCTGGTATGCCGCGACGAGAGCGACCCGAGGAACTGGGTGCATTGGCTGCTATGGAACCTGCCTTCCTACGAGATGAGGCTACCGGCAGGGTTGCCGCCCTATCCTGGGCTCGACTGCGGGGCGGAGCAAGGCCTCAACGACTTCCTCGAGTACGGCTGGGGCGGTCCTTGCCCGCTTGAGGGCGTGCATCGCTACCGCTTCACGCTCTACGCGGTATCGTCGACCGTACGCCCGGTCGCGCCGACCTGGGCGACCCTATCCGAGGAACTATCGGGACGAACGCTGGCCCAGGCGAGCCTTGTCGCCACGTACGGCTCCGAGGGCCGAGCCACGGGACTCTCGCTCGTGGGCATCTCGCCTTCGGGCAGCGCGCCCCGCGTCGCCGCTCTCCAGGGGGAGCCTCAGCCTAGGTCGGCGTAGCCTTCCAGCTCGGCGGCGACGCCCTCCCATTCGCCGGAGAGGGTAGCCGACTCGGCCTCGAGCCCGTCGATGCTAGCCTGGAGCCGGCGCATGCGCTCGCCGTCGGAATAATTCTCCGGCGCCGCCATCGCCGCCAGGGCGACGGCCTTGTCGGCGTCTATGGCCTCGAGCCTCGCGAGTATCTCGCCTTCGCGGCGCTGGAGCCGATTGCGCTCGGCCTTGCGGCGCTTATCGAGCTCTCGGGCCGCCTTGGCGTCGAGCGGCCGGGTGATGTCCTGCGCTTGGGGCGCCCGGCTGTCGGCGCCTGCCCGTCGTTCCGTCGCTACGCCCGATCCGATCGAAACCTGTCCGCTCGTAGACGGTCCGCCCGCTGAATGGCTCCCTGCCGAGGATACGCCTGCCGACGATCCGCTCGCGTTCGGCGCCGCCTCGAGCTCGGCCTTCTTGGCCAGGTAGTATCCGTAGTCGCCGTAGTAAAGCCTCGGCGAGGCGCCGCAGGACAGCTCGAGGACGCGGTCGGCCAGGCCCTCGATGAAGAAGCGATCGTGGGAGACGAAGAGCACGGTCCCGTCGAAGCGCTTGAGCGCCTCGAGGAGCACGTCCTTGGAGTCCAGGTCGAGGTGGTTGGTCGGCTCGTCCAGGATGAGGAGGTTAGCCGGGTGCAGGAGCATCTTGAGCAGGGCCAGGCGGGAACGCTCGCCGCCCGATAGGACCGAGACGCGCTTCTCCACGTCGTCGCCCCTGAAGAGGAAGGCGCCGAGCAGGTTGCGTATGCCCGGCAGGAGGTTGGTGGGACAGGCCGACGAGGCCTCCTCCTCCACGGTGCGCGACTCGTCCAAGGCGTCGGCGACGTCCTGGGAGAAGTACGCTACGCTGATGCCGGTGCCTAGCCGGATGCTCCCCTCGTAATCGCCGTCGACGCCCGCTATGAGGCGCATGAGCGTCGACTTGCCGGCTCCGTTGCGCCCCACGAAGGCTATCTTCGACCCCGAGTCTATTGTCAGCGATAGCTCGTCGACTACGCGCTTGTCGCCGTACGACTTGCGTACGCCGTCCACGGTCAGCGCTATCCTGCCCGAGTGCGGGGCGGGCGGGAAGCTGAAATGGACGCGCTTCATGCCCTCCGGAATGACTATGGGCACTATCTTATCGAGCTGCTTTATGCGCGACTGGACCTGGGCGGCCTTGGTAGCCTGGTAGCGGAAGCGGCGTATGAAGTCCTCGAGCCTGGCTACCTCCTCCTGCTGGGCCTCCCAGGCCTTGAAGAGCGTCTCGAGCTCCTGGGCTCGCCGGCGCTCGTAGGCGCTGTAGGTACCGGGGTAGCGGCTAAGCCGGCCGTTCCACAGCTCGTACACCTCGTTGACGGTCGCGTCGAGGAAGGAGCGGTCGTGGGAGACGACAATGAAGCCGCCGCGGAAGTCGGCCAGGAAGGCCTCGAGCCAGTCGCGGGCCTCCAGGTCCAGGTAGTTGGTCGGCTCGTCCAGGAGCATGATGTCCGGGTTCTCGAGTATGACCTTGGCCAGGGCGACGCGCATCTGCCAGCCGCCCGACAGTTCCTCTACCCGTCGACCCGCGTCATGGGGGCTGAAGCCGAGGCCCTCGAGCACCTCGCGTATCCTATCGGCCCGGCGCCAGTAGCCAGAGCCCGCGACCGCCTCGTCGAGGTGATGATACGCCTCGATGAGGGAGTCGAGGCCCTGGTCGCCTTCCTTGGCCGTCTCGAGGCGCGCGCCTACGGCGTCCCTCTCCGCCAGCAGGGCCTCCACGGCGCCGTAGGCTTTCTCCGCCTCCTCGTACACGGTACAGCCCGAGTACGCAGCCCCGGATTGGGCCAGGTACGAGACGCGCGTACCCTTCTGTACGGCGCGTTCCCCAGAGTCCGGGGCCAGGAGGCCACCGACTATCCTGAGGAGGGTCGTCTTGCCGGCGCCGTTCGGGCCGGCGAGGGCCGCCTTGCTGCCGGCCGCCATGTAGAGCGCGGCGTCCTGTAGTATGTCCCTGGCGCCGAAGGCGAGCGAGACGCCGGTGAACTGTACGAAGGCCACGGGATCACCGGTACGTCGCGAAGGACGCGATAGGCTCGAGGCCCTCGGGCGCCGTCACGACGGCCGAGGCTATGGCGGCCGGGGGGATGAAGGCGAGCGTTAGCTCTCCTGCCCGGCGCCGGTAGGCGAAGGCCAGCGAGGGGCGCTTGGGGCCGTCGAAGCGAATGGAGAAGGCTCCGTCCCAGGCGAGCCGAAGCTCGGGAGACAGGTAGAGGTCCATCGCTATCGAGCCGGTCTCGCCCGAGCCTTCCGGGATGGGGTCGGGGCTCAGGGCGCCGTAGGCTATCCAGGTAAAGCGGCCCGATCGGGTAATTATGAGGACGCCGCCCGATTCGCTCTCGTAGCGCTCGCCCTCGGCCACGAAGTCGGCGAGCCGGGAGAGCCTGCGGCGTTCCTCGGCTGCGACGACCTCCTTGACGTCCTGCACGTGGCGTACGAACTCGTAGGAGACCACGGCGTCCGGTCCGCGTTCGGCCCTGGCACGCTCGAGCGCCTCCGGGGCTATGTCCGACTCGGGCGGCGTCAGCACGAGGGTGCCCGCCTTGGTGAAGTGGAAGGACGCGCCTCCCGGCACCACGGCGAAGGAACCGTCGTCGCGGGCCACTATGGTCTCGTAGCGGTAGACCCTCGAGTAGCCCGGGTGCTCGACGCGGATGACGCGTCGCTGGGCGTCCGTGAAGATACCGTAGCGGGGCTGGTACGCGGCCAGGTCGAAGAGGCCGGAGACCGTCATGGCGTCGAAGTAATCCGGGCGCCAGACGGTATCGAAGAGGGCCGACAGCGAGGCGGCCGTATCCGGTTCGTCCTTGGCTATCTCCGGGCGGGGCTCTGTGGCGGCGCGATAGAGGGCGAGCTGGTTGGAGAAGACGTAACCCCTGGTGCCGTCGTCGGCGAGCGCTAGGTACCAGTCGCCCGGAAGCGGCTTGCCGCCGGTCTCCACAGCGGCTCCCTTGACGGTCCGGAGGAGGCGCACGTCCTGGCCGAGCCTGAGCCTATAGACCTGGTCGGCCCCGTTCTCCGGCTCGGTACGGATGACGAGGCCGTCCCTCGTGGATACGCCGAGGAGGTCTGCCCGATCGCCAAGGGCCTCGGCCGCGGACTTGGCCTTGGACCTGGAGCGGTGCAGCTCGACGCGCCAGAGTTCCAGCTCTTCCTTGGCGTCCGAGCCGGGTACGCCTACGGCGTAGGTCTTGGTGATGCTCGACTTGAAGTGAACCGGGACGACGCCGCCGAAGGCAAGGGCCGAGCCCTCGGGCGGCCAGAGCACCACGCCCCAGCCCTCCTTGGCCGAGCAGGAGGCGAGGCCGAGGGACGCTGCCGCGCAGCAGAGGGCGACTATAGGCGCGAGGCGCGCCGAGTATCGTCGAATTCGCATAGTCCTCCTATAGTAACGAAGGCACGGCGGCTTGTCACGTCGCCGAGGACCGCCTCGGCGACCGCCTTGCGCCGCGCGCGCCGCTTGGGCATACTGGTACGTTCATGGAGGCAGCGTGAGCGCTAGGACCGAGGCCGCTATAGAGATAGGCTCGACGGGCATACGAGCCCTCGTCGCCGACGTTTCCGATAACGGCGACTACAGGATCCTGGAGCGGGCCGGTAAGCCGGTCGCGCTCGGGCGGGACGTCTTTACCACGGGCCTCGTAAGCCGAGACTCGACCCGGGAGTGCATAGCCGTGCTGCGCGGGTTCCGGGAGCTGCTCCGGGGCTACGGCGTAGAGCCGGCCCGGGCTCGCGTCGTAGGCACGAGCGCCCTCCGCGAGGCGGAGAACCGCGACGCCTTCGTCGACCGGGTCGCCATGCGCACGGGCTTCCGCGTCGACATCATCGAGGCCATCGAGGAGAGCCACTACATGTACCTGGCGGTACAGCGCGCCCTGGGCCTCGACTCCAAGCAGCTGGCCCGCTCCAACGCCATGATACTCGAGGTCGGCGGCGGCTCGACCGAGCTCATGCTCCTCAGGCGCGGCCGCATCGTGGCGGCCCACTCGCTCAGGCTCGGGACCATCCGCATAGACGAGCAGTCGCGAGCGGCCATGGGTACCTCGGGCTACCTGGTGCGCTTCCTCGCGGATAACGTGCGGACCGCCTGCGACAGCCTCGACGACGACCTGCCGCTCGCGGGCCTCCGTTCCTTCGTCGTCATCGGCAACGACGCGCGCTTCGCGGCCAAGGCCGCCGGCGGCGAGGCCCACGGCGATTACTCCGTCGTCGGGCGCGAGGCCTTCCTGGCCGTGGTGGACAGGCTCAAGGGCCTTTCCACCGACGAGATCGTGTCCACCTATCGGGTCTCCTATTCCGATGCCGAGGCCCTCGTGCCTGGGCTCGTCATCACGGCGCTCTTCCTGGAGCGTACGAGCGCGGAGAACGTCCTCGTGCCGCTCGTGAGCCTGCGGGACGGCATCATCGTGGCCCTCTCCGGCACGGCCGGCGGTGAGATAGAGACAGAGCTCCACAAGCAGGTCATAGCTTCCGTCATCGGCCTGGGGCGGCGCTACCGCTTCGACGAGGAGCACGCGAGCCGCGTCGCCGAGCACGCGCTCTTCATGTTCGACAGGCTCGTCGAGACCCACGGGCTCGGGCGCCGCGAGCGCCTGCTCCTCGAGGCCGCCTCGTTCCTGCACGATATCGGGAACTTCATACGCACGAGCGGGCACCATCGGCATTCCGAGTACATCGTCGTCAACAGCGAGATATTCGGCCTCCAGCGCGACGAGCTGACCATCGTCGGCAACCTGGTACGCTACCATCGCAAGATCGGCCCCTCGCCCTCGCACCAGAGCTATATGAGCCTTTCCAGGGAAGACCGAGCCATCGTGCTTAAGCTGGCTTCCATCCTGAGGGTAGCCGACGCCCTCGACCGGGGGCACACCCAGCGGCTCAGGCTGGACGACCTGGAGGTCAAGGAGGATCACCTCCTCCTCAGGACCGACTGCCAGGGCGACCTCTCGCTCGAGCGGCTATCCCTGGCCGAGAAGGCCGATATGTTCGAGGATGTCTTCGGGCTCAAGGTGGTGATTATATGAGTACCCGCGGCGATAAGCCTTACTACTTCAACCGCGAGCTCTCGTGGCTCGAGTTCAACGCCCGCGTCCTGGAGGAGGGGCTCGACCACGCCAATCCCCCGCTCGAGCGCCTGCGCTTCCTTTCCATCGTCTCGAGCAACTTCGACGAGTTCTTCATGGTCCGCGTCGCGGCGCTCAAGGCGAGGATCCGCTCGGGCGATACCGCGGTGGATTACTCGGGGCTCGCCCCCGAGGAGCTTTCGGCCGCCATAGCCAGGCGGGCCAGGGAGATAGCAGGCAGGCAGTACGCCTGCTTCGTCCACGAGGTCCTGCCGGCCCTCGCCGCGGAGGGCCTGGCCGTCGTACGGCCCCATGACTACGATCCGGAGGCTCGGCTCTGGCTCGAGGGGCATTTCCGGGGCCAGATCGCGCCCGCCTTGACCCCGCTCGCCATTCCGCTGGCAAGCGAGGGCGAGCCCTCCCAGGGCTTCCCCGCCATCGGCAACCTGCGCATCCACGCGGCCTTCCTGCTCAGGCCCGCGACCGGCGAGGGAGAGGAGGCGCCCGAGGATAGGCTCGCCGTCATACAGGTTCCGTCGAACCTGCCGCGCTTCATCAGGTTGCCCTCCGGCTCCGGCGTCCGCTACGCGCTCCTCGACGACATGGTCATGGAATTCGGCCCCCGCCTCTTCCCCGGCTACGAGACCAGGGAGAAGACGCTCTTCAAGGTGACGAGGGACGCGGATATCGGGGTCGACGAGGATCGGGACGACGACTTCGTAGCCGCCATGGAGGAGGTCCTCGTCAACCGGCAGAATTCCTGGCCCGTCAGGCTGTCCATCTCTTCGGATTCGGAAAGGCTCGAGGTCCTCCTGTCGCGCCTCCTGGGGCTCTCGCCCGACGACGTCTACGAGATGGCCGGGCCCATAGACCTCAAGGGCTTCCTGGAGATAGCCGACCTCAAGGGTTTCGACAGGCTCCGCTACAAGGCTAGGGCTCCCCGCCAGGCCATGGCGCTCTCGGAGGACAACACCATATGGGACGAGATACGCAAGCGGGACGTGGTCCTGCACCTGCCGTACGAGTCCTTCCAGCCCATCGTCGACCTCGCCGAGGCCGCGGCGGCCGATCCCGCGGTCATCGCCGTCAAGGCGACGCTCTACCGCACCTCCGGCGACTCGCCGGTCGTGCGGGCGCTGACCAAGGCCGCTCGGGCCGGCAAGCAGGTGACCGTCGTGGTAGAGCTCAAGGCCCGCTTCGACGAGGAGCGCAACATAGCCTGGGCCTCGCGGCTCGAGCAGGCCGGCGCCATAGTGGTCTACGGCGCGGCGAGGCTCAAGATCCACGCCAAGGCCCTGCTCGTCGTGCGCCGCGACGAGGACGGCCTCCTCAGGCGCTACGCCCACCTGTCGACCGGCAACTATAACGACAGGACGGCCCGCCTCTACGGCGACCTATCCATCTTCACGGTGAGCGACGCCCTCTGCGCGGAACTCGGCTCGTTCTTCAACATGATCACCGGCCTCTCCGCCCTGACCGACCTTAGGCACCTGTCCATGGCGCCCTTCGACCTCAAGCGTCGTATCCTGGCCATGATCGACCGCGAGGCCGAGCGCTCGAGCCCGGAGACCCCGGGCTTCATAGCGGCCAAGATGAACTCGCTCTGCGACAAGGACATCATCGACGCCCTCTACCGAGCGTCCCGGGCGGGGGTCAAGATACTCCTCAACGTCAGGGGCATCTGCCAGCTCATACCGGGCCTCAAGGGCCTGTCGGACAATATACGGGTCGTCTCGATAGTCGGGCGCTACCTGGAGCACGCCCGCATACTGTACTTCCGAAACGGCGGCGCCGAGGAACTCTACCTGTCGAGCGCCGACTGGATGCCCCGTAACCTGGAGCGCCGCGTCGAGCTGCTGTTCCCCGTCTTCGGCGAGGAGGCCAAGGAGCGCGTCTACGACGCCTTGCAGTCCTACTTCCTCGATAACGTCAAGGCGCGCGAGCTCGGGCCCTCTGGGCACTGGAAGCGGGTCAAGGCGGTCGAGGGCGAGGCCAGGTTCTCCGTGCAGGACTACTTCTACGAGGACGCGGGGCGGCGCCTCGAGCGGGCCTCGGTCGACAGCGAGGATACGGTCATCCAGGTACGCCGAACCGCCCCCTGAGTTGCCTCGGGCGCCGATGAGCCGCCGTAGGCGGGTGGTACCCTTCGCGTAGAATCGTACCGTACGCTTGCGCCCGGGGGCGATGAGTGCTACCATTATCGGCCCGGGACGGCTGCGCTAGCCGTCGTCCCGGGAATATCCTGACTTTTTCTCGGTAGGGAGGTTCTATGAAACGTTTCGCCCTGGTACTGGCGCTCGTAGCGGCCGTATTCGCCGTAGCCTGCGTCGGCGATCCCGCCGCCCCCGTAGGCGGCGAGGTTAAGATAGCGGTGCTCCACGTCAACGATACCCACGGTCATCCCATAGCGTTCGCCAACAGGCCGCACGTCGCGGTCGGCGGCCTTCCCGCCATGGCCATGCTCGTAGGCCAGGTACGCGCCGAGTACGATAACGTCCTCGTGCTGGACGCCGGCGACTACAACACCGGCCTCTCCGAGTCCAACTTCTTCAAGGCCGAGCCGGACATCGTCGGCCGCAACATGATAGGCTTCGACGCAGTCGCCCTCGGTAACCACGAGTTCGACAACGAGCTGTCCGTCCTCGAGGCGCAGAAGGCCCTGGCCGAGTTCCCGCTGATCTCCGCCAACGCCAAGACCAAGGCCGGCGCCTACGTCGCCGACGCTCCCTACGTCATCAAGGACTTCCAGGGCGTCAAGGTCGGCATCTTCGGCCTCATCACCAAGGAGACCGCGACGGTCGGCAACCCCGTCATCGTCAAGGATCTCGTATTCGAGGACGAGATCGAGACCGCCAAGGCCATGGTCAAGGAGCTTCGCGAGAAGCAGAAGGTCCAGGTCGTCATAGCCCTCGTCCACCTCGGCCTGACCGAGGTCTACAGCCCCGGCTCGCGCGGCCTGGCCGCCGCCGTCCCCGGCATCGACCTCATAATCGACGGCCATAGCCATACCCTGCCCGAGGCTCCCGTAGTGGTCAACGGAACCCCCATCGTCCAGGCCGGCCAGTGGGGCATGCACGTCGGCAAGGGCGTCCTGACCGTCAAGGACGGCAAGGCCGCCGGCTTCGAGTGGAGCGCCGTCTCCGTCAACCATAGCGACAAGGACGGCAAGCCGACCGGACCTCAGTTCGAGCAGCACCCGATCATGCTCCCCGTCCTGTCCGATTACGCCGACAGGGTCGAGATGCTCCTCAAGGAGAAGATCGGCGTCGCCGCCGCTACCTTCCCCAATGCCATGACCCGCAAGGCCGAGACCGCCATCGGCGACTTCGTCACCGACGCCATGAAGCAGTACGCGGCTGGCCAGGGCGTCGACTTCGCCATCAACAACGGCGGCGGCATCCGCGCGGACCTGCCCGAGGGCGACGTCACGATCAAGTCGATCTTCACCGTCCTGCCCTTCGACAACACGGTCAAGATCATCAAGCTCAAGGGCAGCGACATGCAGGCCCTCTTCGACTTCATAGCGACGACCGTGGGCAAGGGCGCCTACCCGCAGGTTTCCGACGGCATCAGCTTCACGATCAACGTGCCGGCCGGCAAGTGCGAGAACGTCCTCATAGGCGGCAAGCCCCTCGATCCGGCGAAGGTCTACACCATAGCCACCAACGACTACCTGGCGGCCGGCGGCGACGGCTACGCCGTGTTCAAGAACGCCCTCTCGAGCTACGAGACCAGCGCCTACCTCCGCGACGTCGTCGTCGACTACGTCAGGAAGCTCGGCAAGCCCCTCGTCCCCGAGGTCAAGGGCCGCGTGACCATCATCCAGTAAGCGGACCAGCGTGTAGCGGGGCCGGCCCATGTCGACCCCGCCGCTTGGAGGCCCCCGGTACGGTTAGCGCCGGATCGGGGGCCTTTTCTTCGCCGCAGCGCGGAGCGGCTCGCGCGGGAAGCGCGACTGAGGAGGACCGATATGAAGAATGGTATCGACGCCTTCCTGGACGTCATCGACGATGAGTTCCAGGGCGATTCGTGGAACTCGGCCCCGCTCATGAAGACCCTGGACGGCCTCTCCGCCGCCGAGGCGGCGAGCGAGGAGACCTGGGAGGGCTATAGCGCCTGGTCCATCGCCCTCCACTGCGCCAAGTGCAAGCATATCGTGGCCCGCGACCTTGGCGCGGACCTGCCGGCCTGGCCCTACGACGATAGCCTCTGGTTCCCTCTCCCGGCGGTCCGGGACGAGGCGGCCTGGGCCCGCGACCGGGCCCTGCTGCGCGCCTGCCACGAGGCCGCGGCGAAGGCCCTCAGGGCCATGCCCGAGAGCGTCCTCGAGGCGGATATGCCGACCTGGAGGAAGCCCTGGAGGCGCGTCGTGGCCTGGTACGTCACGCACGACGCCTTCCACGGGGCCCAGCTGCGCTCCATGGGCCTACCGTCGCTCAAGGAGAAGCGTCACGACTAGCCTCGGCGCGCCTTAGCCCTGACGACGGCGACGGCGACGGCCCTGGTTCCCAGCGCCAAAGCGAAGAGCAGCGCGAGGAGCAGTCCCAGGGCGAGGAGCGTGGTCCAGCGCGCTCCGCCGAAGAGGAGGGCGGGCGATATCGATCGCTCGACGCGGATACGCCCCTCCGGCGCGGCGTAACGCGTGGGTACGTCGGGTAGCCCGTCCCCGTCGGCGTCGGGGAAGGACTCGATCATCCGGGCTAGCGAGACCCAGCTCTTAAGCTCGCCGGCGCCTTGCGTCCCCCTGGCCGCGAGGCGTCCGTCGGGCCCTACGTAGACCGTGGCGTCCTCGAGGTTTGCCATGCGGCCGCCCTCGCGGTCGAGTATGCGCGGCGCTAGCACCCCCTTGGTGACGCGGCCGACGTAATCGATCATCTTGGCGGCGTAGAGATCGATCACTACCGCGTAGCGTCGCCCGCGGTCGAGCGGCGCCCAGGTGCCGTCCGCCTCCTCGACGAGGACGCTCGACGGGATTACCCGATCGAAGAGCAGCCGCCGAGGGTTCTTGGCGAAGCGAACGCCGGAGACGCTCAGGTAGGCGTCCCCCTTGATGGACGATACCGACGCGTCCACCTCGAGTATATCGAGGAGGTCCGCGCCCGAGACCCAGGCCCGCGCGAGCGGATAGCCTATCGAGCCGTCGAGGCCTATGCCTAGGGATAGCGCCCTGAAGACCGACTCCGCGTCGATGGGGCCCCGATAGAGCGTGTCCCGTATGAGCCCGAGCGGGTAGATCCCGACGAGCGGGGCCCCGGCGGCCTCCGGGTCCGCCTCGCGGAGTGCCTTCCTGAAGGAGTCGGTTATCAGGTTGCCGAGTCCATGCTCGCCCGGCACGTCGTACAGCGCGTCGAGGCTGTCCATTCGGTAGCCTAGCTCGGCGATCGGCTCGGCGGCCCGCAGGCCGTAGGAACCGAAGTATCCGTCGCTGGCCTCGCGCTCGAACGAGGCGGCGAGGGCCGCGACCAGGGGGTCCTCCGGTAGGCTGGGTACTACGGGCAGGAGCTCGTAGTCGAGCACCCTCCCGGCGCCTGAGGCCGCCGGATCGATGACGAGCCTGCCGAGGAACCGGCCGTAGGAGTGGGCCGAGACGATTATCGTGTCGCCCTCGACGATCGGCTCATCGAGTCGGGTGTGGCTGTGCCCCGAGACTATGACGTCTATGCCGGGAACCGCGGCGGCTAGCAGTTGGTCTTCTGATTTTTCACGGCTTTCCGAGGTGCCCGAGTGCGATAGGCAGACGATGACGTCGGCCCCTGCGGCGCGGAGCGACCGCACGGACTCCCTCGCGGCCGACTCCTGGTTGCCGAATCCTAGCGGAGCGGCGTAGGGCGAGTCATCGACCGCTCCCCTGCCGATGAGACCGAAAAGGCCGAGCCTCAGGCCCCCGCGCTCCACTATCGCCCAACGCTCCGCTCCATAGGCCTTGAAGGCCGCCTGGAGCCTGTCCGTGCCTTCGGTGCCCGGCCCCGACGGAGGGAACTCTATGTTGGATGCCAGCAATAGCGGTTGGGCTGCCTCTCCGGGAGTACCGCGCGCCCGTACGGCGCTCTCGAGCATGCGGGCCAGGCCCTCTGGCCGGAAGTCGAGCTCGTGATTACCTATCGCCGTCGCGTCGAAACCGGCCGCCCCGAGTAACCGGAGCTCGGCGGCTTCCTCTCGGCAGATCGTATGGAAGGCCGTACCCATGGTGAAGTCGCCCGCGTCCAGGAGCACGCACGGACCCTTGGCCGTCCTTGCCTCCTCCTCGGCCAAGGCGGCAATCCTGGCTAGGCCGCCCGCGTAACGAGGCTCTCCGTCGGCATCGTAGCCCGCCGGCCTGGGAAGGATGGTAGAGTGGATGTCGTGGGTGAAGAGGACGGTCAGGGGTTCCGCGGAAAGGGAAGCCGTCGAGGCGAAGAGGGCGACGGCGAGCGAGGGCAGGGAAGGGCGGCGCGGATAACGCATGCGGGTCTCCTTCGGTAGAGGCTTATACGATGACGAACCATCGTAAACCAGTACCGCGAGGCGCGCAAACGAAACCCGCGCCGCGAGGGCGGGTCCGCCGCGATGGGGGGGCGTTACTCCGCGGACTTGGCTCGCTTCTTCTTCAGGTCCTCGGCCTTGCGGGCCACGCGGTTCCAGACCGCCGTCATGCCCATCGCCTTCTTGGCCGCGGCGAGCGTCGCCCGGGCCTCCTCGCGCATGCGCATCGTGCCGTCGTAGACGACCTCGTCCGCGAGGCCG
>CAZNNA010000023.1:8102-18821 GCA_964573825.1 uncultured Treponemataceae bacterium | reverse complement strand
GAGCAATCCCGTGGCCAGGCGCCCTAAGAGCGCCATAGCCTAGCCTCGGCGCGGCATTAGCCTCGGGAGCGGCACTCGGCGCAGAGGCCGGTCAGGTAGAGGGTGTGGCTTCGGATCGTTACGCCGAGGTCGCGCTCGAAGCCTGAGAGCAGCCCGCCGAGGCCGCAGGCGCCCAGCGAGACGAAGCGGTGGCAGGACTCGCAGTGGAACCAGTGCCCGTGCGGGGCCTCGAGGCTCACGTAGTAGCGCTCGACGCCGTGCTCGGTGCAATGCAGCACGAAGGACTCCGCCAAGCCGGCGCCCTCCAGGTAATGGAGGGCGCGGTAGACCGTGGCCTGGTCGCAGTCGCCCGCTAGGAGCCGCGCCACCGCAGTGGCGCAGAGCGGCTCGCTCGCCGCCGCCAGGGCCCCGAGCACGGCCTTCCTGGCCTTGGTCATCGCCGCCGCTTCCGCAGGACCGCGGCGAGCGCCGAGCTGGCCAGGAAGACGCCCCCGGCGGTTACGACGACGACGGCGCCGGCGGGCAGGTCGAGGGCCCAGCTGGCGGCGAGGCCGGCCGTCGTGAAGGCCGCCGACAGCGCCGTCGCCCCGGCCATCATGGCCGATAGGCTGCGGGCGCCGAAGCTGGCCGTGCCCGCCGGCAGCGTCAGCATGGCTATGACCATGACGATGCCGACGAAGGTCTGCAGGAGCACGACGGCCACGGCCGTGACCGCGAGTATGGCTATGAACACGGCGTCGACCGGCACGCCGCGGACCCGGGCGAACTCCTCGTCGAAGGCGCTCGCCTCTAGCTGGGGATAGAAGCGCCAGGCCAGGAAGACCACGGCGGCGTCGAGGGCGGCGAGCAGGTAGAGGTCGCGCGTGGACACGAGCAGGATGTTGCCGAAGAGGTAGCTCATGGGGTCGGCGTAGCCCGGCGTCTTGGCTATGAAGAGAACGCCTATGCTCATGCCAATGGCCCAGAGCGCGTTGATGACCGTGTCCTCGCGTTGCTTGGCCCTGAGCGACACGAAGCCTATGACGAGGGCCGCCGCCAGCGCGAAGGCGAGCGCTCCCGCGATGGGGGGCAGGCCGGGGACCATTCCCGAGGCGGACAGGTAGAGGGCCATACCTATGCCGCCGAGGACCGCGTGCGATATGGCTCCCGCGAGACCCGCTATGCGCTTGACGGTGACCACCGAGCCGAGCACGCCGAAGAGGACGGCCGACAGGAGGCCGGCGAGCAGGGCGTTGCGGACGAAGGGCAGGGCGGGGTCGAGGAGCGCGTCGATGTAGCCGTTCATTCTCCGTCCCTATCCTTGCAGCAGGCGTCGTCCGGCAGCTCGGTGTCGTGGAGTACCTCGAGGGCTGAGCCTCCGAACAGCTCGCCCGCGGCGTGCGGGGCCGGCCTTGCCTTATGCTTGACCACCGAGCGTTCCCGGCCGCCTACGCAGAAGACGGCGTCGGTCAGGGAGGAGACGTACGCGGTATCATGCGTGACGATGAGTATCGTGGCCTGGCCCTTGAGGCGCTTAAGGGTCTCGTAGAGGCGGGCCTCGCTCTCCGCGTCCATGTTGGCCGTGGGCTCGTCGAGCACGAGGAAGCGCGGCTCGGCCGCTAGCGCGCGCGCCACGAGGACGCGTCGCCTCTGGCCCCCCGAGAGGGCGGAGTAGGGGCGAGCCCCCAGGTCGGAGAGGCCCGCCAGGGCGAGCGCCCTATCCACCGCCTCGCGATCTCGCGCGTCGTCGGCGCGGCGCCTTGGAGCCGTGCCCCTGAGCCTGCCCATCCGCACGACCTCCGCGACCGATATGGGAAAGGCCGGATCGTAGCTGGCGTGCTGCGGCACGTAGCCAATGACCGCGCGCGACTCGTTCGGCGCGTTTCCGAACACCGTGACGCTGCCGGCCTGGGGCCTGGCTAGGCCCAGGAGCAACCTGAGCACCGTAGTCTTCCCGGCCCCGTTCGGCCCCACGAGGGCGGTGAATTCTCCCTCGTGCACGTGGAAGGAGACCGAGTCCAGTACCATCGTGTCACCGTAGGCGAACGAGACCCGCTCGAAGCGGAGCGCCACTGATCGAGGGGCCTGCGGCCGTGGCGGCTGCTCAGGCCTCGGCGACGTACCTAATGTCGTTTGCATAGCCAGGCGATAGTACGACCTTAGCGGAAGGCGCATCAAGCGCCCCCCGCCACGGCCTACCTGGAGGCGCCCTCGAGCGCCTCGGCGATGCGGTGGAGATTGTCGAGCCAGTCCCTCGCGAGGGGGTTGATCGGCACGACCGCGCCTCCTATGGCGCCCGCTACGGCCCTGGCCGCGCTCGAGGGGAACTGGTCCTGCACGAATATCACCCGGGCGCCTTCCTCCTTGGCCTTGGCGATCATGGCAGCGAGCGCCTTCTGGGTGGGCTCCTTGCCGCCGGTCTCCACCGCCTCCTGGCGTATCCCGAGCTCGTCCAGCAGGTAGCCGAAGGCAGGGTGGAACACGAAGGCCGTGGTGCCGCGGAGGGGCTCGAGGCGGGCGACGATGCCGTCGAAGGCCGCGTCGACGTCCCTGACGAGGGCGTCGTGGTTGGCGGCGTAGGCGGCCGCGCCGCTCGGGTCGGCCTTTGCCAGCGCGTCGCGGATGGAGGCGGCCATGGCCTTGACGGCCTGCCTGCCGAGCCAGACGTGAGCGTCTAGGCCGCTCGGGTCGTGCTCGTCATGCTCGTCGTGCTCGGGCCCTTCCTCCTCGTGGTCGTGGGCCTCGAGCATGCGGTACTCGATCCCGGTCGTCGTATCGACGACCGGCAAGCCTTTATAGAGAGAGGCTACCTTAGGCTTGAGGGCCTTCTCGAATTCGACGCCGACGCTGAGCCACATAGAGGCGGCGGCGAGGTCGGCCATCTGCCTGGGCGTCGGCTCGTAGGCGTGAGGGCTCTGCCCGGGACCGACGAGTACGGAGACGGCGACCCTGTCGCCGGCTATGCGTTCGACGAAGTAAGCCTGCGGCAGGATGCTCACGACGACCAGGGGCGTACCCGCCTTCGCTTCCCTCGTCCCCATGGCGAAGATAGGCGCGGTGCCGATCGATACGGCGAGCAGCGCGGCTAGAGCGGCGCGAACGCCCGATACGGCGAATCTGTTATGCATCGTTCCTCCTGAAGAATAGATAAATGCGAATCATTCGCAAATAGTACTGCTACCGAACCGTATTGGCAAGCCCTGGCGCTAGGGACTCCGTAACGGAATACGACTAGACAGCATCCTACGATGCGCATAACAATCCTAGCGTGGCTAATCGCACCCCGGCCGGCGGCGCTTGTTTCATCGCTTGCCGGGTTGCTATACTCCACGTCGTATCGCGATTATGAAGATGTCTTCATGTTGAGGGGGAACCGGTGACAGTATCGACCGTCATTGCGATCGCGGCGCTCGGGGGCGCCGTAGCCATCGCCTACGCGCTATGGAAGAGCGCCTGGATACGGAAGCGCCCTATAGGCAACGAGGCGCTCGAGCGTATCTCCGGCTACATAGCCGAGGGCGCCGACGCCTTCCTGAAGCGCGAGTACGCGGTGCTCGTGCCCTTCGTTGTAATCGTCGCGGCCTTCCTGGCCATAGCCAACTCGGGCGCGCTCAGGCTGGTGGCCTTCGCCTTCGCCCTCGGGGCGGCCTGCTCCGCCGCGGCCGGCTACTTCGGCATGAGGACCGCGACCGCCGCTAACTCAAGGACGGCGGCCGCGGCCGCGGGCGGTATCGACCCCGCCCTGCGCGTCGCCTTCGCCGGCGGCTCGGTGATGGGGCTTACGGTCGTCGGCCTGGCCCTGCTCGGCATATCCGCCGTCCTGGCCCTGGGCGTGAGCCTGTTCGGGGACGGCATCGGAGCCTTCCGAGATACCATCTTTCCCATCCTGTCGGGTTTCAGCCTAGGCGCCTCGACCATAGCCCTCTTCGCGCGGGTCGGCGGCGGTATCTTCACCAAGGCGGCCGACGTCGGCGCCGACCTCGTGGGCAAGGTGGAGGCGGGCATCCCGGAGGACGACCCGCGCAATCCCGCGGTCATAGCCGATAACGTGGGCGATAACGTGGGCGACGTCGCGGGCATGGGCGCCGACCTCTTCGAGTCGTACGTCGGATCCATCGTCGGCTGCGTCGTGCTCGGCGCCGGGGTCGCGGCCAGCGACGCCATGCGCCTACGGCTCGCCTTCCTTCCCGTGATCCTGGCCGCCATGGGCGTCGGGGCCTCGATACTCGGTACCTTCCTCGTCCGGGGCAAGCCGGGCAAGTCGCCCCAGAAGGCCCTCAACGCGGGTAGCTTCGGTGCCGCGGCGATCGCGGCCGCCCTCGTGTACCCGATATCCGCCCTGACCCTGGGCGGGCTCACCTTCGACGGCGGCAAGGACGCCCTCCGCGTCTCGCTCGCCGCCATCTTCGGCCTGGTCGCCGGTACCGCCATTGGGCTCCTGACCGAGTTCTTCACCGGTACCGATACGGCGCCCGTCAAGAAGATCGAGCGCTCCTGCGACACGGGAGCGGCGACAGCCATCATCTCGGGCCTCGGCGTCGGCATGCTATCGACCCTGCCTCCCGTCATCGTCATCTGCGGCGCCATACTGGGCAGCTACGCGCTGGCCGGCCTCTACGGCATCGGCATAGCCGCGCTGGGCATGCTCATAACCCTGGGCATCCAGCTGTCCGTAGACGCCTACGGCCCCATAGCCGACAACGCCGGCGGCCTGGCCGTCATGTCCGCCATGGATCCGCACGTGCGCGACGTCACCGACGAGCTCGACGCCGTCGGCAACACGACCGCCGCCGTCGGCAAGGGCTTCGCCATAGGCTCGGCCGCCTTGACGGCCATCATCCTCTTCTCGGCCTTCGCCCAATCCGCCGGCGGCGTCACCGTCTTCGACATAACCGCGCCCAAGGTGCTCGTAGGCCTCCTCCTCGGCGGCATGGTGCCGTTCCTCTTCTCCGCCTTGGCTATGGACGCCATAGGCGTCTCGGCCTTCGCCATGATAGAGGAGGTGCGCAGGCAGTTCCGCGAGCGTCCGGGCATACTCGAGGAGACCGAGACGCCCGACTATCGCGCCTGCGTCGATATATCGACCAAGGCCGCCCTGCGCAAGATGATTCTCCCGGGCCTGATAGCCGCGCTAGCGCCCGTCGTGGTAGGATTCGGGGGCGGCATAGAGATGCTCGGCGGCCTGCTCGGCGGCGTTACCGTCACCGGCGTGCTCCTGGCCATCTTCATGTCCAACGCGGGCGGGGCCTGGGACAACGCCAAGAAGCTCATAGAGAGCCGCGCGCACGGCAAGGGCTCCGACGCCCATAAGGCGGCGGTGGTGGGCGATACGGTCGGCGATCCGTTCAAGGACACCGCCGGGCCGGCGCTCAACATCCTTATCAAGCTCATGGCGATCATATCGCTGGTGATCGCCCCGATGCTCAAGACATACTGGGGGTAGGAAGATGGACGACAAGCATCTGTATCTCGTCATGCATCCGAATCACGCGCTCATCGCGAGCCAGCTCGATCCGGAGCGTTTCGCCAGGCACTACACGCAAGGATCGACGCGCTATTTCGAGGGCCGGCTCATCTTCGTCGAGGTCGACCCGAGCTTCAGGCATCCGTATTTCCACATCGACCAGGCCTACGCCGAGCTCAAGCCCCACGAGGACGGCCGCCCCAAGGCCACCAAGTTCATATCGAGCTACCGGACGCTGGAGCACATGGACTTCAACGCCTTCGGCAAGCTCTACTACAGCAACTCGCTCGGCGACTTCGTAGAGCTAGAGTCGGCCGACTACGACCCCAAGATGCGCGGCGACGAGATGCGTATCGTCCTCGAGATCAACCCCATCAAGATGATGGTGCTCACGAAGTACAACTTCCTCGAGTACGCCAGGTTCATCACCGATCCGGACATGCCCAAGGGGGCCCCGGTGATGTTCTACTCGCAGCTCGAGTTCACGGTGGAGGAGTTCCTCAAGGAGTTCCAGGATAATCCCTTCATCCGCTGCTTCGTACCGGGCATACACCCCGCTCGCCAGCGCGAGGCCATCTTCGAGGTGCGCGCCAAGCCCGGCAAGAACACCAAGGGCCTGTCGCTCGACTGCCCCGTCGATAGGATATCCTATAAGTACCTGCGCCACGGCTTCATGTTCGCCTCGGCCAAGCAGACGAAGTTCTATCCCCTCATGTCCCTGGAGGACGTGGAGCGGAAGTTCTATAAGTTCTGGAAGAACATGTAAGGGCCGGCCGCCCCGGGACGGATGCCGTTCCGGGGCCGACGAGGCCTAGGCGCTAGCCGCGGGCTCGGCGCTAGCCGCGGGCCCGTCGCCCGCCGGAAGCGGGCCGCCCGCCTCGAGCAGGCGCCGGAACTCGTCGCAGTCCACCGGCTTGCTGAAGTAGTAGCCCTGTAGGTAGTTGACGCCGGCTCCTCGCAGGAGCTCGAACTGCCGGGCGTCGGTGACTCCCTCGACCAAGGCGCTCTTGCGCTTGCTCTCTATCATCAGTATGACGCCGCGCATGAATTCCAGGTCCTCGGCGCTGGTGCTTATGCCGTCCACGAAGGCCTTGTCTATCTTGATGGTCCTGACGGGCAGTCGGTTCAGGTAGGCCAGCGACGAGTAGCCGGTACCGAAGTCGTCGACCATGACGTCTATGCCTATCGACGACAGCCCGTGGATCTTGCTGATCACGGCTTCTATGTCCTCCATGCTTTGGCTCTCGGTGATCTCCAGGCGTAGCGACGAGGGCGCTATGCCCTCCGAGGCGATGATGGACCGCAGGTCGTCGACGAGCGCCGGGCTCGAGAATTCCTTGCCGGATAGGTTGACCGATATGTAGCGGTCGCCGAGCGACGGCGAGAGGCGCCGGATCTCCCTGCATACCTGGAACAGTATCCACTTGCCTATCATGGCCACGTTGCCCGATTGCTCCGCGATGGGTATGAAGACGTCCGGGGGTACGTTGCCGAGTATTGGGTGCTGCCAGCGGATCAGTGCCTCGGCGCCGACGAGGAGTCCGTCCCTGTCGACTATGGGCTGGAACCTGACCGAGAACTGCTTCTCTATGAAGGCGGTACGCATATCGGAGCGTAGCTTGGCCACGTAGAGGCCTCGCTCGTACAGCGCCTTGTTGAACATCACTATGGGCTCGTTGCGATCCCGCGCCTCGTTGAGCGCCGCCATGGCCTTGCCTACGAGCTCTTCCTTGTCGGCACCGTCGTCCGGGTAGACGGCCGCTCCCATGTTGCAGGCTATGTTGAGTACCGTCCCCTTGTGGCTGTAGGGGAATTCCGTCTTGTTCCTGATATTGGCGACGACGGTCGGTATGTCGCTCCCTCGCTTGAGCGTCGTGAGTATCACGGCGAATTCCTTGCCGTCGAAGCGGAAGACGTAATCGCTCGCGCGGAGGGCCTCCTTGATGCGGAGCGCCGTCGACTCCAGGAGCAGGTTGCCGAGCTCGTAACCGAAGGCCGCGTTGATATGATCCATGCTACGCAGCTTTATGAAGAGTATTGCCCTCGTCGAGTCGCTCGCGGCCCGCCTTGCCTTCTCCAGCTCCATATCCAGAACGATGTCGAAGGAACGTCGGTTGAAAAGGCCCGTCGTGGGGTCCTTGAACTCGAAGTCGAGGAGCTTGGCCTCGAGCTTCTTGAGTATGCTGACGTCGTGGGAGAAGATCATCGCGTGGGTGACCAGGCCCCCCTCGCTATAGGGATAATACGAAACGTGGATATGGCGCTCGTGCTTACCGAAGCGGAAGCGGTCTACGTCGTGCGTCTCCTGCCCGGCGAAGCAGCTATCGAGGCGGGGACGTATGCGCAGTTCGTAGGCTTCCTGGCCCCAGACCTCCGCCACCGTCTTGCCGAGTATATCCGAGGCCTTGACGCCGAGGGCCTCCGCGTAGGAGTCGTTGACGAACTCGTAGCGCCCCTCGCGGTCGACGAGGGTTATGAAGTCGCGAGAAGCCTGGACTATCTTCTCATAGCGTGTCGATTTCATATTATCTCCTGATTAGGACCAGTATAAGGATGTGGGGGCAAGATTTCCAGGAGGGATGGGCCTCCCGATGCTATACTGGGGCCTGGCTGCGCGAGGGGGTGCATGCATGGAACCGAGGAGAGACGCCGAGCGGATCTTCCTCTCGGCCGTTCGCCGGGTCGATCCCGAGCCTATGGTGGAGCGCTTTTGGCGCGAGGGGGAGGGGGCTAGGCTCGACCTGGGGGCCTTCGACCGCGTGTACGCCGTGGGCATGGGCAAGGCCTCCGCCCGCATGGCCTCGGGGCTCGAGCGCGCGCTCGGCGACAGGCTCGCGGGGGGCGTCATAGCCGTCAAGGAAGGCCACGTCGAGCGCCTCGAACGCCTACGACTCATCGAGGCCGGACACCCGGTGCCCGACGAGCGCTCCGAGCGCGCCGCCGCGGCGCTCCTCGGCCTCGGCCCTAGCCTAGGGCGGCCGCTGACCGAGCGGGACCTCGTCGTCGTGCTCGTCTCCGGGGGCGGTTCGGCCATACTCTGCGCCCCGGCTCCAGGGCTTACGCTCGCTGACAAGGCCGAGACGACCCGCCTCCTTCTAGGCTCGGGCGCCACGATCCACGAGCTCAACTGCGTACGCAAGCACCTGTCGGCCGTCAAGGGCGGCCGCCTAGCCGCCGCCCTGGCGCCTGCCTCTATCCTGACTCTCGTACTGTCCGACGTGATAGGCGACGACCTCGATACCATAGCCTCGGGACCCACCGTGCCCGACTCGACGAGCTTCGCCGACGCCATGGGCATCGTGGTACGCTACGGCCTGGCCGAGCGCCTGCCCCCGGCGGTCATCCGGCGCCTCGAGGCGGGAGTCGCCGGACGCATCGAGGAGACGCCCAAGCCCGGCGACGCCGTCTTCGCGCGCGCCAGGCACCATATCATAGGGTCGAACAGGCTAGCGCTCGAGGCGGCGAGGGAAGAAGCCGAGCGCCTGGGCTACGATACCCTGCTCCTCTCGTCGCGCGTGACCGGGGAGGCCAGGGAGGTGGCGCGAGTCTTCCTAGGCATCGGCAAGGACATAGCCGCCTCTGGCTTCCCCCTCTCGCGGCCCGCCTGCGTCGTAGCGGGAGGAGAGACCACGGTGAGCCTCAAGGGACATGGCCGGGGCGGCCGCAATCAGGAGATGGCCCTGGCCTTCCTGGACGCGCTGCAACGGGAGCCCAAGGACGCCGAGGGCCTCTGCTTCCTCTCCGCGGGTACGGACGGTAACGACGGCCCGACCGACGCCGCGGGCGCCTGCGTCGATCTCCTAGCCGCCCGCGAAGCCGACGAGAGGGGCCTCGATCCGTCCGCTTACCTAGCCGACAACGATTCGTATACCTTCTTCAAGTCGACGAGCGGCCTCGTCGTGACCGGGCCCACGAACACGAACGTGTGCGACGTGCAGGTACTCCTCATACCCTAGCCCAGGGATATTCGCGCTGGACGGGACCGGATTATTCGTCAATACTTGCTCTTGCGCGCGGGCTCGCGCCGGCCCCGGGAGGGACCGGGCTCCGGGAGGGACCGCGAGCTGATGAACGTGAAACGGGAGGACGCATGCTCGATAGCGAGATACTTTCGGCGCTGAAGGCCGGCATGAGGGGCGAGCTTGATTCCGTCGCCATCTACGAGAAGGCGGCGAGCGAGGCCTCCGGCCAGGTTCGCGAGTTCTTCCTGGAGCGGGCGGCCGCGGAGAAGGAGCATTTCAACTTCCTCCTGGCCTACTACCGGGATAAGACCGTAAACCTGACTCCGGAACGAAGCGCCGAGGCCGAGGTCGGCGGAGGCTGGCGCTCGGCTATAGTCGGCGAAGCCTTCCTTAAGCAGGTCGCCTCGTCGGCCTCGCTGATGGCGGCGGTCAGCGCGGCCCTGCACCTCGAAGCCGATGCCTACAGGCTCTACGGCGACTGGTCGGACAGGGCGGAGAGCCCGGAACTCAAGCGACTCCTCAGGCTGCTCGCCGATTGGGAGAAGCGGCATTACGACGATCTCCTGGTGATACAGGAGGAGCTCGAGCGGCATTATTTCGATATAAACCGCTTCGAGCCGTTCTAGGCGCGGCTGAACCACCTGACGACGCCGACCTTGTTGCGGGCGGCGTTGTAGATCATGCCCCCGTTCCAGTAATCCAGGGCGGCGAAGAGGCTGTTGCCCCCGTCGTCCGGTCCCGAGTCGGGGCCGCGGTAGCTGGCGAGCTCGAGGAAGGCGTCGAAGTCCTCGTCGTAGAGCGCGCGCTGGCGTCGCCTGTAGAACTCGTTCCAGGCCTCGAGGTCGGAAAAGCCCCGGCCTTCGTCCTCTACGATGAAGCGCGCGCGCTTCCTGAGGTCGTACCAGACCCTAAGGCGCTTGGCGGGGTCGCAGCGGTTCCCGTGCTTGATGCCGTTCTTGATTATCTCGGATAGCTGCTGCTCGAGGAGCCCGCCTTCCCGGAACTCGTCGGGGCAATCGGCGAGGAGGGCCGCCGCGTAGTCCCGGACGCGCCCGTAGTCGCTCTCGAATTCCTCGTAGCGCATGCCCCTGGCGTCGAAGAGCTCGTTACGCTCGTCGACGATGAGCCTGCGGGCGATGAAGGGCTTCATGGCGTCCCGACCCCGTCCTCGCGTATGAGGCTCAGTACGTTACAGAGCCGCAGCACCTTGCGCGGCGCGCCGCCCAGTCCCTCGAAGAGGAGCTGGGCCCCCGCGGCCTTGGCGGTCTGCAGGAGCCTGATGATGGCGCCGACGCCCGTGGAGTCCAGGTACTC
>CAZNNA010000023.1:0-8062 GCA_964573825.1 uncultured Treponemataceae bacterium | reverse complement strand
GGTCGGAGCAATCGAGGCGTATGAGGCGCTCGCCCGAGGCGATCGCCGCCGACAGCTCTCTCTGGAAGGGCGGAGCGTTATAGAGGTCGCAGTCGCCCCGCAGCCTGTAGGTAACGAAGCCGTCCGGGGCCGGGCCTGACCTAGGCCATTCCATTCCGTGGTTCATGGCCGAGATGATCCTGTCCCTAGGTCAGGCGAGCGTGATCCCTACGTTCGGAATCCATGAGACGCGCGCGGCGCGGGACGATACACGAGTTAGCCATCGCCCGCTCATCATGCGCTAACGAACGAGCGCGTATCGTCGTTCACATGAACCGTTCCATCGCCGCCGTCGACGTCATCCGCGAGCAGCGGCCTCGTCGTTTCTACGGTACCTCGATACTCAAGGCCGCCGACGGTTTCTGGGTCGCTGACCGGGAGGTCGGGGCTACGACCCTCGCCGACGCGCTCCGCGAGCGAGAGGGCGTCGAGGCGGTGGCGCTGCTCGGGGAAGGGGAGGGCGTCGTCGGGCTCGTGAGCCGCGAGCGGCTCTTCGGCCTCCTTACCAAGCCCTTCGGCCGAGAGGTGCTCGGCCGCATACCCGCCCGCGAGATAGCCGAGCCTTGCCCCGTCTACGACGCCCGCCGCTCGCTCTTCGAGGTTGCCAACGAGTTCCTGGCGGAAGACCCGGTCGCGGAGCGCTGCCTCCTCGTAGGCGAGGGCGGCCGCTTCGAGGGGGTCCTCTCGGCGACGGGGCTATCGTCCTATCTGGCCAGGATGACCTGCGACGACGTTTCGGTCGCCGCCGTCCTGCAGGAGCGCCTCCTGGCCTCGGGCGCGGCCTCGGGGCCGGGCTGGCGCCTGGGTTCCTGGTCCAAGGCCGCGCGCGGCGTCGGCGGTGACTTCTGGTACGGCGAGGCCCTGCCCGACGGGAGAGCCTTCATGGCGCTCTGCGACGTCTCCGGTAAGGGCGTCGCCGCCTCGCTCGTCGTGGCCATGGCCTGGGGCATGATACGGGCCTTCGACCTGGAGCGGGGCCTGCCCGCCCTCGTATCGGCGCTCAACGAGACCATCGTGTCGGCCTTCCACCTGGAGCGCTACCTGACCGGCTTCTTCGCCTTCTACGACCCCCGAACCCGCGTGCTGGAGGCCGCCGACATGGGGCACTCCCACGTGATGGTCATAAGGAGGGGAGAGGCTAGGCGGCTAGCGGGATCCGGCTCGAACCTGCCCGTCGGCCTGGAACCCGAGCTGGTACCGGCCATAGCGCGCTGGCGGCTCCGGGAGGGCGACGTCATGGCGGCCTATACCGACGGGCTGACCGAGCAGGCCGATCCCGATGGCCTCGAGTTCGGCGAGGCGGGCCTCGCGCGGGCCGGCGCCCGGGCCTGGGCCGAGGGACGGGCCCTGGAGGACGTCGTGCCCGGGGCGCTCGAGGCCTTCGCCCGCGGGGCGCCCCAGCAGGACGACATAACGCTCCTGGCGCTGACGCTGGCCGGCGGCGCGCCTACCAATGATTGAGCACGTCCTCGGCGAAGCCGAGGAAGCGCTCGACCCTAAGCTCCGTACCGTCGTCGAGCCGGGCAGTGCCGGAGAATTCCCCGAATACCTGGTGCTGTACCGACTTGATGGGGCCTAGGGACATGGACGACGAGCGGTCGACGAGGGGCCTGAAGTCCATCTCGAAGCGCCCGTCGCTACTCTCGAAGCGCCAGGGCCGCAGGTAGTCGCTCTCGTCGATGACGAAGCGTACCTCCTCGAGCTTATGGGCCTTGCCGGCGAAGAAGAGCATGTTCTCGCTCGCCGGGCTGCGGTCGGAGAAGCCGTAGCCTATGTTCCAGCCGAAGGGCACGCCGCCCGCGTAGCCGGAGGCCGAGCCCCAGTACCAGCGATTCCTATAGGTCCAGCGTCCCCGGCCCCAGTCGAGGGCCCCGAAGTCCCGGGCGGGGTCGAATTCGTAACGCCTGCCGCCGAGGGTGAAGCCGCCCGAGGCCTGCATGCAGTTGACCTTGCGGTTGTAGTAGAAGGCCCGGCGGTTCTCGGCCCAGCTCGTGGCTATGTTCATGCTCTCGAGCTCGGGCGGCTGGGAGAGGATGACCGCTCCCTCGAGGCCGGCCCTGCCGTCGGCGTCCAGGAGCCCCGGCGCCTTGAAGGTCAGCGTACGCAGCCCCCCGGCGTAGACGAAGGCGAGCTCGAGCTTCTTGTCGCCGAAGGATATCCTGCCCTCGTCCGAACCGGCGGGGAAGCCCGTCCTGCCGAGCGGGAGCACGCTGAGCGTATCGACCTGGCTATGGAAGCCGCGCTCGAAGTCGAGGAAGCAGACCGCGAAGAGACCGGCGTAGCCCAGGTCGCTCATCGTCAGGGCTATGCCGAAGCGCTTGTCGTGGGACAGGACGGAATAGTAGTCCCACTCCTTGACGCGCAAGGGGCCTCCCTTGACCCGCTTCCTATCGTAGCGCCAGTAGGGCTGGCGAGCCCAGCCTTCCTCGACGAGCCTGCCGGAATCGTCGAGCAGATCGAGCGGCGCGACTATCTCATGCTGCATCGTTATCCTCCCCGATGCACCATGATACGCCCGTCTCGCTCGCTTTACCAGCCTTTTCGCCGGCGCCCCGTTCCCCGCGACAGGCTCGCGCCGCTTTGGTATACTAGGCGGCATGAATGCTACGATACCGACGCTCGACGACGGGGCCATGCCCGCGGAGGCCCTCGCGGCCCTATCCGAGGGGCGGCTCTCGGACGCCAAGGATATCCTTTCGACCAGGGCCCGGGCCGAGCCGGCCATGGCCCGCGCCTATGCCGATAGGGCCGCCCTGATAGACCGCGTCGCCCAGGACTACTCCAAGGACGCCGGGACGATAGCTCTCGAGATCAAGAAGAGCCTGCCAGACCTTCGCCCGGAGGAGCTTGAGCGCTGGACGACCGAGGGAGCCCTGGAGGCTCGCCTCGTGGACGGAAGTCTCCGCTATTTCAATCGCGCCGTCGTCAACCTCTTCAGGCGCTCTGCCGAGGCTCGCGCCCGCAAGGCGGCCGCCCTCGGGCAGGCCGAGTCCGAGGCGGCGGCCCCCGACCCGGGAGACCCGGGCTCCGCCTTCGACATGGACAGGCACATGAGGCGCGCCTTGGACGCGGCCAAGGCCGGCGGCCCGGGCTACGTCGAGCGGCTCGGCGTTCGCTTCGAGTACGAGCTATCGGCGACGCCGCGGACCGTACCCGCCGGCGAGACGCTGCGCTGCTGGCTTCCATTCCCGCGCACGGGCGGACAGCATGCCCGCGCCGAGCTGGAGAGAAGCTCTCCCGTACCGGCCCTCGTCGCGCCGCCCGGGGCGCCGCACCGGAGCCTGTACCTTGAGCTACCCTGCAAGGGGCCCGGCGCGCCTACCGAGGCGAGCGTCGCCTATCGCTTCGACACCGCCGCCTACGTACGCCTCGTCGATCCCGGCCTGGTGCGCCCCTACGATACGGATTCGGAGGCGGTTCGGGACTACCTGGGAGCTCGCGAGCCCCACGCGGCCCTGAGTCCCGCCCTGCGGTCCCTGGCCGCGGAGATAGTCGGGGCGGAGACCAATCCCTGGCTCAAGGCACGCCGTATCTTCGCCTGGATCAACGATCGCGTCACCTATACCGCTGCGCCCGAGTACTCGACCATACCGGCCATATCGGAGTATTGCCTCTCGCGGCGGCGCGGCGACTGCGGCATCCAGGCCCTCCTCTTCATAGCCCTCTGCCGGGCCTCGGGCGTGCCGGCGCGCTGGCAATCGGGCTGGACCATAGCCCCCGGTAAGCTCAACATGCACGACTGGGCCCGCTTCTACGTGGAGCCCTACGGCTGGCTGCCGGCCGATCCGTCGCGCGGGCTCCGGGACTCGGCGGACCCGGAGGTCCGTTGGTTCTACTTCGGCAATATCGACGCCTACCGCATGGTCGTGAACGACGATTACGGTATGCCGCTGTCGCCGGCCAAGGAACACCTGCGCTCGGAGACCGTGGACTTCCAGCGCGGAGAGGTCGAATGGCGCGGGGGCAACCTCTACTACGACGAGTGGGACTACGACTGCCGCGTCGAGTACGGGCGTCCGGAATGACGGCCGACGATACCGGGCCCGGCGCCGTAGCGTCCGACGTTACCGAGTCCGCCGCGTCCGGCTCCGCGCCCGTCCCGGGCGGGGGCGATCCCCTGCACGGCGTCACGCTCGAGGCCATGCTCCAGTCACTCGTCGGGCGACTGGGCTGGGAGGGCCTGGCGGAGAAGATACCCGCTCGCTGCTTCTCGAGCGATCCGAGCGTCGCCTCGAGCCTCAAGTTCCTCAGGAAGACGCCCTGGGCCAGGGAGAAGCTCGAGTTGCTGTACCTGTACGTCTTGTATCCCGCCGAGGCGGCCAGGCGGGCCAAGGCCCGCCGCGCCAAGGAGGGGCCGTCAAGGAAAGGCCCCCCGAAGGCCGGGGGGCCGAGAAAGGGCGACCGAGGATCGGAGCCTAGTCGGAGACGCCGATCCAGCCCTTCTTGAACATGAAGCGAGCCCCGAAGATGGTGACCGGTATCATGAGGAGTATGGCGACGCCCTCGAGCCCGCTGATCGGCATGACCAGGTAGTGGACGAGCGCGATGATGGCCATGGGGGGTAGCATCGCCTTCCACTTACCCTTGACCTTGTCGCCGGAGTCGGCGACGAAGGAGAGGAGCAGGGCGCCGAAGAGGGCGGGCATGATGTACTTGGTCGCCGTCACCACGTACGGGTTCTTGAACACCGGCGCCAGGGGCACGAGGAGGACGACTCCGAGCGCTATCACGAGCGTCGTCACGATGGAGGATACCGCTACGGAGACGGTCGATAGCACCTCGGCCGTCTCGGTGCCGGGCTCGACGCCCGCGAGCTTCATCGCGTTCATGGCGCAGGGCAGCTTGAGGTTGGAGACGTTGCCCGTCTCGAAGGCCAGGTAGGAGGCTCCCGCGCCCAGGAGCGGCACGAAGCTGACTATCTCCGATATCGCTATGGGCGTCAGGATCAGGAAGAGTCCCATGCTGGCGCTGACGAGCGTCTTGAGCGACGGGAGTATCCCGTGGTAGGCGCAGACGATGCCGGGTATGAGGAAGAAGAGGAGCAGGGCTACCGCGAAGCTGAGCCTGCCTATCCTATGTATCTTGAGCTGGTATTGGTCGAGCGTGGCCATCTAAGCCTCCCTTATCCTAAGAGCGCGGTCCAGAGGACCGACGAGCACATGCCGAGTATCAGGCTGAACGTCAGTACGAAATTCTTGAGCCAGAGTAGGCCGAAGCGCTTGATCAGCACCGCCTGGACCATGGTGACGAGGATGCTCGTCGCGAAGGTGAGGACGGTTACCCCACCGGCCCCGAGCATCGGTACCACGAAGACCGCTATGACGGCGAAGAAGAGCACGCCGAGGGCCACGGAGCCGAACTTCCCGCTCTTCTCCTTGAGCGTTATGACGACGGTGTTGACCTTCTTGATGAGGATGATGTCGAGGATCATGGCGCCGGAGAGGCCCGCGCTCATGGCGAACATGATGGCCCCGAGCGGCTCGGCCCCGCCGAGCGAGGCGTCGGCTAGCGACTTGAAGCCCAAGGCCGACGAGGCCATGTTGGCCGCCATGAGCTCGTAGCTGATCGAGCCTATGACCGATAGCCTAAGCCAGGGCCATGGTATGCCTAGGCTCGGCGCCAGGGCGGCGAGCCCGAGCACTATGGCTAGCGACGGGGCTATCGTGAAGACGATAGACGACTTGACGATGTCGCCTATCAGCTTCTTGTCTATCCCGAGCTCGCGGCATCTCCGTAGGCTCATGGCCAGGAAGAGCCCGCTCTGGAACAGGATGTAGGCTATGCCTACGCCCACGAGCGCGAACAGGAGCGTCCCGTTCGCTACGTCGAAGAAACCCATGCATCCCCCCTTCGGGCGCCGAGACGCCCCGCACTATTGATTCTGTCCTTAGCGCCCTTACACATAGCTCTTACGTAGCGTCTCCGGCGTCATGCCCGCCGGTAGCGGGCAGGCGTAGGGGCCCGTCGATCCTGATAGCTCGCTCTTGGCGGCTGCCGCGATCCTTGGGTCCGCGAGGACCGCCAGGGCCGCCTGGGCCATGGCCTTGGCCGCGCGCGCCATGCCCTTGTGGCCTATGCCCGAGGCCGCCTGGGCGGTGTACTGCCAGGAATGCGGCGCGCTGCCCAGGGCCACGCACGAGCAGAGTATCTGCGCGGTCGGCGTAACGCGGCTCACGTCGCCGACGTCGGTGGAGCCCGGCAGGATGCTCGCGGGGTAGGCGCAGGGGATGACGATGTCGCAGAGGGCCTTGCCGTCGAGGGCCTTGGCCAGGGCCGGGCCGAGCATCCCGACGAGCTGGGCCCGGGCGGCCTCCAGGTCCATGGTCTCGAAGGTAGCGCGTATGCCCGACGCCAGGGCCGCGTCGTCCGCGTCGAAGCGGGGCGCCCCCAGGGCCGCCAGCTTGCCGTGCAGGAGGTCCGTCAGCGTCCGGTTGGGCAGGTACCCGCTCAGGCAGGCGCCGAAGTCGAATTCGCAGCGCGTGCCGGTCATGAGGGCCGCGCCCCGCGCCACGTCGGCTAGGCGGGCGTAGACCTCCTCGACCTGGGCCGTCTCGGGGGCCCGTACGAAGTAGAAGACCTCGGCCCTGTCCTGGACGACGTTGGGCGCCTTGCCTCCAGGGTCGCTCATGGCGTAGTGGATGCGCGCGTCGGGGATGACGTGCTCCCTGAGGTAGTTGGCTCCGACGTTCATGAGCTCCACGGCGTCCAGGGCGCTCCTGCCGCGGTGGGGAGCGGCGGCGGCGTGGGCGGCCTTGCCGATGAAGCGGAAGTAGGCCGCCTTGTTGGCGAGCGTCCGCAGGGAGAAGGCCGCGTCCATGTCGTGCGGATGCCAGCAGAAGGCGGCGTCGACGTCGTCGAATAGCCCAGCCCGGGCCATGAAGGTCTTGCCCGAGCCGTTCTCCTCGGCGGGGCAGCCGTAGTAACGCAGGCGTCCCGGCAACCCGAAGCGCTCCATGGCCCGCCTGGCGGCTAGAGCGGCGCCGAGCGAGCCCGTCCCGAGCAGGTTGTGGCCGCAACTGTGGCCGGCTCCGCCGGGCTCGAGTTCCGACCGCTCCGCTGTCGCCGCCTTCTGGCTGAGGGAGGGCAGGGCGTCGTACTCCCCGAGTATGGCCACGACGGGACCCGCGGCGGCGCTGAATACAGCGGCGCTGTATTCAGCGGCGCTGTATTCAGCGATGAACGCCGTGGGCATGCCGGCCACGCCTCGCGTCAGCTCGAAGCCCTCGGCCTCGAGCTCCCCGGCCAGGCGCTCGGAGGATAGTCGCTCGGCGAAGCCTAGCTCCGCGTAGGCCCAGATGTCGTCGGAGACGTCCGCCAGCCGCCCGGCCAGCTCGTCTACCGCCCTGGACGCGAAATCGTCGTGGTTCACGTACAGCCTCCTTGCCGTCGAGCAGGTGCGCCCTGCGGGTGTACACTTGCGTTGTAGAATTCGACGCAGCTCGAAATTAGTGGTAGTATAGAGTCATATAGAAACGCGGTCAAACTAAATTTTACTAGCGTCGAAATTATACGCGCCAAGGGGAGGCTACGGTGGCCTACAAGAAGAGCGCCCGGACGAGGGCTGACATCATCAGGGCGGCTGAGCGGCTCTTCATCGAGCGGGGTTTCTATGGAACGGGCGTCAAGGATATAGCGGCCGAGGCGGGCATCGTCCATACCTCGATCTACTACTACTTCAAGAACAAGGAGTCGATAGCGCGCGCCGTCTTCGACGTCTTCGCGGGGCAGATCGAGGAGGTCGTGCGACGCGTCCACGAGGAGCGCCGTGACCTGCTCTTCAAGACCATCTTCGGCTACGTCCTCATCTTTAAGCACCTGGCCCTGAACCCGGCGACCAAGGCGGTCTACTACGACCTCGTCGACTATGCCGACTACGACGAGGCCAATATCCAGAGGCTCGAGCGGACGGTCTTCAAGGACCTGCGTAGCTTCTTCGAGGCGAACGGGCGCGGCATGAGCGATAGCGAACTCGTCGCCTTCATGCTCACGAGCGACGCCTTCGCCAAGGCGCTCTTCAAGGGCA
>CAZNNA010000022.1:12407-19284 GCA_964573825.1 uncultured Treponemataceae bacterium | reverse complement strand
CCCGCTGGAGCCGCCAGAGGGCCCTCTCCTTGACCCTGAACAGGAGCACCCCGCGGAACGAGGCGAGCGCCGCGTCGTCCTCGAAGGCTAGGAGGCGCCGCGCCTCGGCCACGCCGAGGGGCGGGAGCGGCCACTCCACCCAGTCTCTATCCGGGGCGGCCCGGGGCGGCTCATCGGCCGAGGCGGCGCCGTCGTCGAGCCCTAGGGGCACGTCGAGCCGCTTGCCTGCCTTGAGTAGCCGCCGCCGCGCCGCGCGGGCGCCCAGCGTGGCGGCGAGCATGGGGAAGAGGTTGCGGTTCTTGAGCGACATGACGGAGCAGGCCGTTCCGCTCAGCGCATGCAGGACCATGTGCGGCCCGTTCGGCAGGGGCATGCAGCCGTCCACGAAGCGATCCGAGAGCGGCGCCAGCGCCCGGGCGCAGGATCCTATGACGGCCTTGCGCATGGGGAGGCGGCGTATCGCCTCCTCGTCGTAGGCCTTACCCTCGGCGTCGAGCCAGACGCGAGCGCCGCCCCGGAGGAGCCCGGAACCCAGTATGAGCGCGACCGGCCTTCGCGCCCTGGCGCCCTCGGCCTCCATCATCGAGAAGGCGAAGCGCGTCGTGGCCACGCAGCCGCCCCTGCAGGAGGCCTGCATCTCCCTGACCAGCCCGGGGCCCTCCGTGGCGTACGGGCCGCCCCGGTCTATCCCTATGAGGACGAGCGCCCCCGGGAAGGCCTTCCGCGCCCGCTCCGAGGTCAGGAGCCAGTCCGCGGGCCTGAAGTGTACGGGCGCGGGCTCGCCGTCGACCGTCCCGCCGCCCGGGCCGAAGCCCCTCGCCAGGACCCGCGCGCCGGCCGGGTCCCCGAACCCGAGCTCGTCGGCCTCCCGCATCAGCCTGACGGAGGCGGGATCGAAGCCCATCAGCCGGGTGGCCGCGCGGTCGGTCTCCACGGGATGGTCGCCGGCTATTATCACGCGCGAGTCCACCGGGTAGACCGGCGCAGGGCACTCGCCCTCGCCGCCGACGACGCCGTCTATCAGGACGAGGTCCGGCCTGAAGAGGTAGAGCATCTCCACGAGCTTGCGGTCGATGGCGTAGTGGTGGCTGCGCTGGCGCAGGTTGTAGGGAATGACGCCCATGGCGTTCTTGAAGCCCAGCGTCACGCCCGTGTAGAGGTTGGTCTTGAGCTTGGGCACGGAGACGTAGGCGGCCTCGCCCTCGACCACGGCCCTGAAGGGTTCCGGTACGAGTATCTCGCGCTGTACCCGGGCCTTGGGCAGCAGGTAGCGGACGGCCGGCGTCTCCTCGAGCGCCACGAGGTCGCAGCCCCGGCGGGCCGCCAGCCTGTCTATGCCCGACACGCGGAACGAGCCTCGGGTCGGCGCGCCCCGGCCCGACGACTCGACTATGCGTATGGCGCTCGAGAATCGCTGGAGCCAGAGCACCGCGGCGTCGAGGACCCTCGGGTCGGTGGTCTCGGGGTAGGATCGCCGCTCGAGGCCCATATCGTGGTAGACGGTCACGAGGTTGGGCTGGACGAGGACGGGGCGGCCGGAGAGACGCGACGAGACGCCGGTTTCCTCGTCGAGCCGGTCGAGGGCGGCGAAGACGGCCTCGCGTACGGCTACGACCTCGGGCCTGGCCTCCCAGGCCGGGCTGCCGTAGTCGCGGGGCAGGGCGGCGCAGCCCTCCGTGTAGCCGGAGTCCGGCCATGCGTCATCGCCCGCGGTTCCCGCGGCGTTCCTGAGCGCCGGCAAGCGCTCTATGGTGACCGTAGCCATGGTGATCCCTCCCTCGCAGGACTAGATCGACGATAGGTACAGTATATGTCGAGAATTTAAATTGCACAATGCACATATATGGTCTATGCTTGTGAGGCGGGCGCCGGACCTAGGGGCGCTCGTAGGGAGGTACCGTATGGATAGCAGGAACGGTTACATGCTCTCGGGCGCTCGCGCGCGGCGCGGCTATGACTGGTGGTGGCACTCGTTCGTCGCCACGAGCGAGAAGACGGGCGAGAGGCGTCCGTACTTCATCGAGTACTACGTGATCAACCCGGCGCTCTTCGCCGGGGAGGTCGTCCCCGGCCAGCTGCCGGCCAACAAGGAGGCTGGCCGGAGGCCCTGCTACGCCATGATCAAGGCGGGGCGCTGGGGCGAGGAGGGCAAGGCCCAGATCCACAACCTGTATCCCGTGTCGGCCTTCTCCGCCTCTCGCGACGGCATGGACGTGCGCATCGGCGATCACCTCGCCACCGAGACCAGGCTCAAGGGTTCCGTCTCGTTGAGCGCCGAGGACGCGAAGGCGCATCCGGAGTACATGTCCGACTCGGGAGACATGAGCTGGGACCTCAAGGCGGAGAAGATCCTGTCCTACTCCGTCGGCTGGGGCACGAGCCCCTTCTTCCGCAGGCTCGACGCCTTCAACATGTATTGGCACGCGGCGGGCATGCGTACCCGCTACGAGGGTACGGTCACCTTCGACGGCGAGCGCTGGCGGGTCGATCCGGAGACCTCCGCCGGCTACCAGGACAAGAACTGGGGCCGCGACTACACGAGCCCCTGGGTGTGGCTCAACTGCAACAACCTTACGAGCCGTAAGACCGGTAGGCGCCTCGAGCGCTCCAGCCTGGACGTCGGGGGCGCCCAGCCCGTGGCCTTCGGAATATCGCTCCCCCGGCGGCTGCTCGTCGCCCTGCATTACGAGGGCAAATTCTACGAGTGGAATTTCTCTAAGTTCTGGAAAGGCTCGAGGCAGGCCTTCGACTGCCCGGTACTGGATGATCGCGTCGAGTGGAACATCGACGCCTGGGACGGGAAATCGAGGATAGAGATACGCTTCGCGTGCCCTCGCCCGACGATGCTCAACGTCAACTACGAGAACCCCGACGGCGAGAAGCGGCATAACGAGCTATGGAACGGCGGCTATGCCTCGGGCTCTATACGGCTGCTCGAGAAGCGGGGCGGGCGGTGGGAGGAGATCGACGTGATCGACGGGGAGCTAGGCGGCTGCGAGTACGGGGAGTACGACCGCTAGGGCGGGCTAGGCGTCGGCGTCGACGCGGTCGGAGACGCCGAGCACGCCGTCCAGGTCGCGGGCCACGGTCAGGAAGGCCGCTCGCTCCTCGTCCCCGAGGCTGGACGCGTTGCTGACGAGCAGTCCGTAGTTATGCGCCTCGATGGCCTCGACCCGGGAGGCCCCGGCGGGCAGGAGCCTGACCTCGACGCCTCGCCCGTCCCGCGCATCGCGGCGCTTGCTCACGAGGCCCGCCGACTCCAGGCGCTGCACGAGCCGCGTGGCGGAGAAGACCCGGACGCCGAGCGCCGAGGCTATCTCGCCGACGCGCGCGGACTCGCGTCGCCGTAGGAGCTGGAGCAGGTATATCTCGCGGTAATCGAGCCCGAAGCGCTCCTCGAGGCTTCTCTCGAAGTGGTAGATAGCGCGGAGGCTCCGGTATAGGAGCTCGTCCGCGGTTTGCCTATCCAGTCCGGCGGCTGCGCGTTGCTGCTTCATAGCTTTAGTATAGCGCGTCGGCATTCGAGCGCAACCGCCGGCGCGCCATCAACCTACGAGCAGCCTCACGTCGTCCTCCGCGGAGCCTATGCCCGCGATCCCGAAGGCGTCCACGAGGACCTTGGCCACGGCGGGCGACAGGAAGGCGGGGAGCGTCGGGCCCAGGTGGATGTTCTTGACGCCGAGCGACAGGAGCGCCAGGAGAACGATGACCGCCTTCTGCTCGTACCAGGCGATATTGAACGCCAGCGGCAGCTCGTTGACGCTCGCCAGGCCGAAGGTGTCCTTGAGGAGGAGCGCCGTGACGACGAGGGAGTACGAGTCGTTGCACTGGCCGGCGTCCAGGACGCGCGGTATGCCGTCGATGTCGCCGAGACCTAGCTTATTATAGCGGTACTTGGCGCAACCGGCGGTCAGGATGACCGCGTCCTTCGGTAGGGCCTCGGCGAACTCGCTATAGTATTCGCGTCCCTTGGCCCGGCCGTCGCAGCCGGCCATGACGACGAACTTGCGTATCTTGCCGGCCTTGATGGCCTCGACCACCTTGGGAGCCAGCGCCGCCACCTGGTCGTGGGCGAAGCCCCCGACGATCGATCCGGTCTCTATCTCCTTGGGGGGACGGCAGGCCTTAGCCGCCGCTATCACGGCGGAGAAGTCCTTATGGCCCGTGGCGTCGGCCTCGACGCGGGGGCAGCCGGGGTAGCCGGCCACGCCCGTGGTGAATAGCCTGCCCTTGTACGAGTCGGCCGGCGGGACTATGCAGTTGGTCGTCATGAGGATGGCGCCGCCGAAGCTCTCGAACTCCTCGCGCTGCTTCCACCAGGCGTTGCCGTAGTTGCCGACGAAGTGCGGGTACTTCTTGAAGGCGGGGTAGTAGTGGCCCGGTAGCATCTCGCTGTGGGTGTAGACGTCGACGCCCGTGCCCGCGGTCTGCTCGAGCAGCATCTCCAGGTCCTTGAGGTCGTGGCCGGAGACGATGACGCCGGGGTTCTTTCCGACGCCTATGTTGACCGTGGTCACCTCGGGCTTGCCGTAGGCGCCCGTGTTGGCCGCGTCCAGGAGGGCCATGGCGGAGACGCCGACGGAGCCGCATTCCAGGACCAGGGCCGTCAGGGCGTCGGCGGAGAGGCCGTCGTCGAGCGTGGCGGCAAGGGCCTTGGCCATGAAGGCGAAGATGGCGTCGTCGCGCTTTCCCAGTACCGCCGCGTGGTGGGCGTAGGCGGCCATGCCCTTGAGTCCATAGATCAGTAGCTCGCGGAGCGAGCGGACGTCCTCGTCCTTAGTGGCCAGGACGCCGACGCCCTTGGCCTTGGAGGCGTAGTCCTGCGGGGCGGCCGTCCAGAGGGCGGCGTCCGAGCGGAGGATGGGCTTCTCGCCGGAGACGCCCTCGTCGGTGCCGCAGGCGGGGCAGCCCCTGGAGCCGCTCGCCGAGCGGGCGCGGTTGACCCGGTCGCGGAGGGCGTCCCTGGCCTTGAGCGCCTCCCCGATGGCCTTGGCGAAGTGGGCGTCGTCGAAGTTGGCGTTGGTGATGGTGGCGAATAGCCCGTCCATGATGAGCTCGTCGGCCTTGGCCGCGGCTAGTCCCCTGGCCCTGGCCTCGACGGCCCAGGCCGAGAGGCCCTTGAGCGCGTGGACGAGGAGATCCTGGAGCTCGGCCGTGGGCGCCTTCTTACCGCAGGCGCCCGCCTGGGCCGCGCAACCCTTGTTGCCGATGGTCTCCTGGCACTGGTAACAGAACATAGTAGCCTCCCTTCGGAACTATCTACTCCGGCTACGCCGGCGTGGTGACGATACGCCCGGGGGACCGAGCGCGCCGTCCGCGACTACGTACCTCGCTAGGTATAGCGCATGGACGCCGGCTCGCCCGGACCCCGGGAAAAAGGATCAGATCCAGGTAAGGCTGCCGCCCTCGATCCCCACGACGACGGTCTGCACGGGCACCGGGCGCGTCGCGCCAGCCAGGGCCTCGTCGAGGAGGCGCTTAAGGCCGCCGCAGCAGGGCACCTCCATGATCGCCAGCGTTATCGAGGCCACGCCCGACTCGTTGATGAGCGCGCGCAGCTTATCCACGTAGACCTCCTTGCCCGAGTCGAGCTTCGGGCAGGCTATGACGAGCTTGCGCCCGGCCAGCAGGGCCTGGTGGAAGGCCCCGCAGGCGAAGGCCGTGCAGTCGGCGGCGATGAGCAGGTGGGCTCCCGCGAAGTGGGGCGCGCGCGGGTTGACGAGGTGCAGCTGCACCGGCCAGTGTTCCAGGCGCGAGGCCTGCCCGGCGCCGGGCTGGAGGCTCGCCGCGCCTCCCGGCAGCGCCGGGCGAGACCCGGCTCCGGCCTGCCCGAAGGTCCGCTCGGCGACGCCCGGGCAGGAGCCCGACATGCCGTTGTTCACGAGGCGCGTGAACCGGCCCGCGGCTAGCCCCGCCTCGGGCCGCGGCGCGGGTTTCGGCGCCTCGATGCCCTTCTCCCGTAGGTACTCCACCGCCTCGTCGTACCAGCCGTCCTGGCCGTGGCTACGGAGGTGCTCGAGGTGGGCCGCTATCGTGGCCATGCCCTTGGGCAGGATGTGGTCGATGACGCGGCGCTCGTCGTAGGCCTCGACCTCGCGTTCCGCGGTGGTCAGGGCGCCGCGGGGGCACTCGCCCACGCAGGCGCCGAGCCCGTCGCAGAGGCTCTCGCCGACGAGGCGAGCCTTGCCGTCGATTATCCGCAGGGCTCCCTCGTGGCAACCCTGGGCGCAGAGACCGCAGCCGTCGCACAGCTCCTCGTCTATCTCTATAACCTGTCTCGTGGGCATCGGCTCCTCCTATACAAGTAAAAAAGTAAACAAATACCAAAAAACGGTAACTCGAAAAATCTTCATCTAGCCATATGACTATCTAGCTTGACGAAGCCTTGCCCTTGACGGGGACATTGTCCGGCGCGGCGACCTTGGCCTGTTCCCGGGCTATATCCGCTATGGTCCTGTCGCCCAGGTAGGCCACGAGCTCGGCCGCCCGGATACTGATATCCTTACCGAAGATACAGGCGCTAGGGTTGCAGCGATCCGAGCGGAAGGGACAGAACTCGCTCGTGAGCGCCCCGTCGACCGCCTCGATCGCGTCGCGGAAGCTGATGCCCCCGGGATCCTTGGCGAGCCTGAACCCTCCGCTCGGTCCCTTGACCGAGGAGGCGAGCCCCGCCTTGACCAGGCGTTGCATCACCTTGGAGACGTGGTGCTCGCTGGCGTCGATGATGGCCGCCAGGTCCTTGACCTGCACGAGCCTATCGGGCGCCGCCGCCAGCCCGGCCAGGGCGTGTACGGCTATGAGAGCGGCGTCCGAAAGGTGAATGATACCGTTAATAGGCATATAGGTATAAGTATACTTAAATACAGAAAGTGTCAAG
>CAZNNA010000022.1:0-12307 GCA_964573825.1 uncultured Treponemataceae bacterium | reverse complement strand
CAGTAGCCAGTAGGGAAGAAGTAGCCAGTAGTCAGTAGGGAAGAAGGAGAATCCAGGAGCCAGGAGCCAGGAGCCAGGAGCCAGAATCTGCCTGCAGGTAAGGGAAGCCTGGGCGTCAAAGGGGCGCGTAGGGACCTGGGCGTTTCCCTGCCGCGCGCCTCGGGAGCCGGCCTCCGCGAAGGGGGCCGGCTTGGAGCCTCAGGGGTTGCCGATGAGGGTCGGATATGATCCGGCCGGGAAGGACCAGTCGCTAGCGCTCCAGCCGGACGGCGCGGCGCCGCTCCTGAGGTCGGCGGCGCTCGGACCGACTACAGTTCCCGTTACTGGCGCGTTACTCGGATTGGCGAGCGCGCCGTGCCCGAAGGCGGACGGGTCCCAATGGCAGGTATTCGACACGGTCACGGTACCGTTAGCCGTCGTGGCGCCGATGAAGGCGCCCGTGCCGTTCTCCACGTCGCAGGCGGAATAGCTCGTTAAAATGACGTGCCCGTCGATCGTATGCCTACCCGCGAAACCAGCGACGCCGGAGGCCCCGCTCGCCGCGGTAACGCCGCCTCGGGAGTAGCAGTTCTCTATAGTATGGGTACCGCCCATGCCTTGGATGATCCCGACGAAGCCGCCCAGGCTGTTCCCGGTACCGGTGACGGTTCCCGTCGCGTAGCTCCGGCGTATGGTCGTCGGCGGGGTCTCCAGGATGCCCGCGAAGCCGCCGAGGGAAGCCTGGCCCGAGACCGCGCCGGTCGCGCGGCTGGTCTCGATGGTCGTTCTTGTCTTGGCGACCCCGACGAAGCCGCCCACCCAGGTGCACGAGGGAGCCGCGACGGCGCCGCTCGCGGAACAGGCGCTCAGCGTAGCGCTCCAGCTGGCCGAGCCGGCGACACTCCCCGCGAAACCGCCTATATACGAGCCGCTCGATACGACGACGCCTCCCGAGGCGGAGCATCCGTCCAATGATACGTTGCCCGAGGCGGCGGCTATGAGACCGGCGAAGCCGCCGACGGCGTTCCCGCTCGAGCAGGAGACGGGGCCCGAGGCCGAGCATCCGGATAGGGTCAGGGTCCCCGCGCTCATGTTCCTTATGTATCCCGCGAAGCCGCCGGTCGTCGCGCTGCCGCTAGTGTAGTTCCCCGTCACCGAGCCGGAGGCGCGGCAGTCGCTCAGCGTGGCCGGGTCCTGGATCTGCCCCGCGAAACCGCCCAGGAACTGCGCCGTCGCAAAGGTCGTGCCGCCCGCCGGCCCCACCGCCACGTCGGCGACGCAGCGCTCGGACGCGCCGAACATGTAGCCCACGAGTCCGCCGAGGTACTGGGCGCTCGCGTTGGAGGATAGCGCCGAGCCCGATACGGAGGAGTCGCGCAAGATCGTCGCTGAGGAGGTCTGGCCTACGAGCCCGCCTACGCGAGTGGAACTGCCGAGCACGGCCGCGCCCGTGACGACGACGCCCGAAATAGTCGTGGTCCCGCTCGCGTCCACGGCGCCCGTCAATCCTCCGACGTACTGGGTGCCTTCCACGATGGGGCTATCGATGGTCACGCCGGATACGGTTGACGGCCCGGATCCGGTGATCCGCCCCGCGAGGCCGCCCGCGTAGTCCGCGCCGCTCAGGAGTTTCACGTCCTTGAGCGCGATGCCGCTCAGAGTCGCGTCCGAGACCGTGCCGGCAATTGATCCTAGGCTCGTCGTTCCGCCGGAATGGCTGACGCCGTCTAGGGTCAGGTCGCGCACCGCGCCGCCCGCTATCGTCTCGAAGAGGCCCGTACCCGAGTTTCCTGCCGTCAACACCAGCTTGGAGATGGTCTTCCCGCCGCCGTCGTAGCTGCCGGTGAAGCTGGCTATGGGCGTCCAGTCCTTGGTCGTGTCGCTCTGGCTCAGGTCTAGGCCCGCGGTCTGCCTGAAGCACGCGGAGGCGAAGTACCGGACGTTGAAGAGGTCCATGGGCGTGGCTACGAGGTAGGGCGAGTCCGCCGTGCCCCTGCCGCCCGAGAAGTAGCCGTCGGCGTACAGCGCGGCCGCGTCGTCCGCGCCCAGGGCGCCGGAGTAGACGCGGACGTCGTCCATCCTGCCGATGAAGGGGTACGCTTCGTAGAACGAGCCGCCGAGCCGTATGGGGAGGCTCGCGTCTATCGTGACGACCTCGGCGGAGGCCTGGAGGATGCCATTGACGAAGATGGAGACTCGTCCCGTCACCGTGTCCATGGCGAACGCGACATGGTACCAGGTATTGGTCACGGCGGCGACGTTTCCAGTCTCGAGGTTACTACCGCCTGTAGTCTCCAGGCGTATGGTTCCGGAACCGCCGCGGTATAGGGTGAAACCGTCGCCTCCGGCGGTCCGCCTGCTCGAGGCCAGGACCATATCGACGGTTCCCGATACTCGTATCCACATGGAAACAGAGAACCTATCGCCGAGCTCGATGGCCGACGCGTCCACGTACTCGGTACCGGTAAGCGCGAGGCAGCCTTGCCCGTCGATCGTCGGGTTCGCGAGCGACGATGGGGCGGGGGTGAGCGGCCCGCTCGGCGCCACCGAGACCCGCCGCTTGTCGTCCTTGACGGCTTCGTCGAAGGATAGGCGGGCGACGAGAGCCTTGTCGGTCCAGGCCATGGTGAAGGCCACGGCCTGGGGCGAGGACGGCTCGGATACGACAACCGTCACGTCCTGCCTCGATTCCATGACGGCCGCGCCGTCGGCGTCGAGTCCCGTGACGATGAACGACCAGGGGCCGAGGAGGAGGTCCTTCAAGACTATCGTAGCCCCTTCGCCTTCGGTCGCCGCGTCGGCCATGGCTATCGTCCGGTCGAAGGCGGCCTCGCCGGGGCCTTCGCCCGCGATATGCCAGGCGTCCACGGTGGCCACTACGCCCTTGAGGGCGCCGCGGGACGAGGCGCGGGAGGCGGCGGAGTCGGGGAGCAGGATGACGAGGGACCCGGTCGCGGCTTCGCCGCGGCCCGCGAGGGGCGAACGGCAGGCGGCGAGCCCAAGGGCGGCGAGGGCTAGGACAGGCAGCGGGAACGGGCGGCGCGGCGATATCATCGGAGGCTCCTTAATCGTTTTATAACGCGGCAGGTCTTTTATTAAAGTATCACGGAATGTTTAAAAACCAGGCGACGAGCCCCGCTATGGGTGCCGGTCGCCATCGACCCTCCTAACCTCTTCCCTCCTCCGTATGCTACACTGTGCCCCTGCGCTAGCCGACTCAGGCGAGCGCGCGCGGAGGTATGGCATGAGCGTATTCGTTTCCATAGAGGATGACGAGGGCGAGTCCCTGGCCGAGGTCTTCGAGCTGGAGCGCCTCCAGGGGCGCTTCCCCAAGGTGGAGGGCTGCTGCCTTCGCTTCGTGAGCGAGCGGGTGGACGCGTCGTTCAACGCGCTGCAGACGCCGCTCCTGGCTTCAGAGCTCGAGTCGCTACGGTCCGCGAGCCTGGACGCGGCGGAGAAGGCCGAGCTCGAGCGCATGGCCAGGCTGTGCTCTAAGCACGCCGGCAAGCCCAAGACGAACATCCGCTTCTACGGAGAGGCGAAGGCCTCGGAATGAGCCGCCTTCCTCCTCTGCCCGAGCGCCTGGCCTTCAGGGGCGCGGAGGTCTTGGCGCCCGCCCAGGAGAATACCGTTAAGGAGGCCCCGTGCCTGGACTGTTCCGAGGCCGCGCTCCCGGAGCCGGTCGCGCGCCAGGCCTTCCCCGGCGGACCTACGGCCGAGCTCTTCGCCCCCGGAGTCGAGGCGCCGGCCGGCTGGGCCTGGACGCCGGTCAGGTCCTTCATAGCCTCCCTGCCCGAGGCCGAGTGGGCCGGGGCGGCCAAGGCCCTGGCCTACCTCAACTGGCGCGCCTCGACGCGTTTCTGCGGGCGCTGCGGCTCGCCGAACGGGGATAAGGGCGACGAGATAGCCAGGCTCTGCCCGGCCTGCGGCGCCCTGGCCTTCCCGCGCATATCGCCCGCCGTGCTCGCCGTGGTCAGGAAGGGCGACCGCCTCCTCCTGGCCCGCAACGCCATGAACAAGACCGGCATGTGGAGCATCCTCGCGGGCTTCGTCGAGCCGGGCGAGACCTTCGAGGGCTGCGTGGCGCGCGAGGTCATGGAGGAGGTACGGGTGACCGTGGCTCCCGGGAACTACCTCGGATCGCAGCCCTGGCCCTTTCCCGACCAGCTCATGGTAGGCTTCGCCGCGGAGTGGGTCTCCGGCGAGCTCAGCCCCGACGGCGTCGAGATAGCCGAGGCCGGCTGGTTCGGCCCGGACGATCACCCCCCGCTGCCAGGCCCCGGAAGCCTGTCGCGGCGCCTCATCGACGCCTTCTTCGCCTCGGTTTCCTAACCGGGCCGGCCGCCCCGCTGCCCCGCTGCCCCGCTACGAGGGCAGGTACTCCGCGTTGACGTGCCTGAGCGACTCGAGGATGGAACGCTTGGCGTCGGCCGAGCCGCCCGTCAGGGCCTCTACGCGCCGGCGGGTCTCGTCCCGCGCCGAGCGCTCGTTATAGCCGCAGCTGCAGGTCTCCGACAGGAGCCCGAGGGACGAGGCCAGCTCTATTATCTGCCGCTCCTCGACCAGGTACAGCGGGCGTATCACCTTTAGAGGGTACTTGCGGTAGCGGACGACCGGCGGCATGGTGGACAGTTCCGCCTTGCCCATCATGTTCATGAAGAGCGTCTCCAGGACGTCGTCCAGGTGATGGCCCAGGGCGATGGCCGTGTAGCCGTTGGCCAGGGCGTAGCGTATGAGCTCGGTGCGACGCTGGGTACTGCACCAGTAGCAGTTCATCCGGCGGCCCGGCTTCAGGCGGCCTTCCACGGCCACGTCGACCAGGGCCAGGGGTAGGCCCCAGGCCTCGTACTCGTCGCGCAGGCGATCGGTCATCCCGAGGGGAGAGAAGTCGTTACGGATGTGAAGGGCGCCGAGCTCGATGCCGCCGCTATCGGCGGCTCCGTCACTTTTCGCGGCTCCGACGAGGCGTCCCTGGGATAGCTTCAATGACAGGTCCCGGGCCATCACGGCCGAGTCCTTGCCGCCCGAGGCGGCTATGAGTACTCGGTCGCCCGGCTCGAGCATGTTCCAGGTCTTGAGCGCCTTGACGACGAGGCCGTCGACTACCTGCTCTATGGTCTTGCTCACAGGCCTTTGTAGCCTGGGCGGGGGCTGTTAGCCTAGCGCGAGCCGAAGACCTGTCCCGCCGCTAGCAGTACCGTGGCGTATCGCTTCATGCCGGGGAATGTAGCGCGGCGTCGCGCTCAGTACAGGGGGCACGTTCCCTTGGATCGTCCCCGGCGAGCTTGACGAAGGGAGTAGCGAGTAGTACTATCTTGATGATATCGAATTGATATCAGGTTCTTTTCCTGAAAGGACGCGCTATGAACGCTACCAAGGATTCTACCATCTCTATGCTCGAGGCGGAGAAGACGCCGCGGAGCCTGCCCGGCATGGCGGCGCTGCTCGGGAACGTCATCCTATCCATCGGGGCGCTCGCCCTGACGATCTGGGCCGCCGTACTGCTCGAGACCGCCGGGGGCTCGGGGACGGCCATAGCGGCGCTCGCCGCCGGCTTGGCCTATCTGTGCGTCGGATTGCCCCTCGGGTTCGCGGGCCTCAAGGTGATCAAGCCGAACGAGGCCTTGGTCTTCACGCTCTTCGGTCGTTACTTCGGCAGCCTCAAGGAGCCGGGCTTCTACTTCGTCAATCCCTTCGCGAGCGCCGTGGCGCCCGTCCGGCAGTCGGTTGAACCGGCCGGATCCGACAAGGCCCAGGGGCTCAAGGCCGGTACCGGTACCATAGGCGGCAAGCAGGCGGGCAAGGCCGTGTCGCTCAAGGCGACCACGCTGAACAACGATAAGCAGAAGATCAACGACTCGCAGGGCAATCCCATTGTCATAGGGATCGTCGTGATCTGGAAGGTCGTCAACCCGACCAAGGCGGTCTTCAACGTCGACGACTACGCCGAGTACCTGTCCATCCAGTGCGACTCGGCCCTGCGCAACATCGTCAGGCTCTATCCCTACGACTCGACCGACGAGGAGGCCGAGAAGTCCCTGCGCGGCTCGAGCCAGGAGATAGCGGACAGGCTAAAGGAAGAGATCCAGGGCAAGGTGGAGCTGGCAGGCATAGAGATCCAGGAGGCCAGGATAACCCACCTGTCCTACGCGCCGGAGATCGCGGTGGCCATGCTCCAGCGCCAGCAGGCCTCAGCCGTCATCGCGGCCAGGCAGATGATCGTGGAGGGCGCGGTGGGCATGGTGCAGCTGGCCTTGAACAAGCTGAGCGCCGACGGCATCGTCGACCTGGACGAGGAGCGGCGGGCCGCCATGGTCAGCAACCTGCTCGTCGTGCTGTGCTCGGGCCGGGACGCCCAGCCCATCGTGAATTCGGGATCCATATACTAAGGCGGCGGCGGTGAGCGGGGACAAGGAAAAGGACAAGAAGCAGCTACTCCTACGATTGTCCCCGACCCTCTGGAAGGAACTGGCGGCCTGGGCCGAGGACGACTTCAGGTCCATCAACGGCCAGATAGAATACCTCCTGACCGAGAGCGTCAGGAGACGCAAGGGCGGCGCCGCCCGGGAGCCCGCCGGGGACGGGGGCGATGACGGCGCGCGCGAGGAGGAACGGACATGATAGAGCTCGTAGACCTATCCAAGACCTACGCCAAGAGCGCGGTCAAGGCCGTGGACGGCCTGTCGCTCAAGGCCTCCGACGGCGAGATCTTCGGCTTCCTGGGGCCCAACGGCGCCGGCAAGACCACGACCATCAAGGCCGTTACCGGGGTGCTGCGCCCCGACGCTGGCCGCGCCCTCGTCGACGGCATCGACGTCGCCGTCGACCCGCTGGCGGCCAAGCGCCGCATCGGCTACGTGAGCGACAACCCCGAGGCCTTCGCCAGGCTCAAGGCCGTCGAGTACCTCAACTTCGTAGGCGACGTCTTCGGCGTGGACTCCGCCACCCGGCGGGCCCGGGTCGACGAGTACGCCTCGCTCTTCGGCATACGCGACGTCCTGGCCTCGAGCATGGGCAGCTTCTCGCACGGCATGAAGCAGAAGCTCCTCGTGGTCGCCAGCCTCCTGCCCGACCCGCAGAACTGGATACTGGACGAGCCCATGGTCGGGCTGGACCCCAAGGCGGCCTATACCCTCAAGGAGCTCATGCGCTCGCGCGCGACCGCCGGCAAGTCCGTCTTCTTCTCCACCCACGTCATGGAGGTGGCCGAGCGGCTCTGCGATAGGCTGGCCATCATCAACAAGGGACGTATCGTCTTCGCGGGCACGCTCGCCGAGCTCAAGGCCGGGAGCGGCGCCGACGGTTCGCTGGAGAGCCTCTTCCTGGAGCTCGTAGACGACGAAGCCGCCTCGAGCGGGGGAGCCGGGCGATGAGCGTCTTCCGAAGCCTGGCGGGGCTCTACCTCAAGAGCTTCTATAACCTGCCTACCCGGGGCGCCGCCGGTAAGCGCGAGCTCAAGTCCGTGCTCAAGCTCGTAGGCCTGGTCGCTCTCGGCGCTATCCTCGTGGCGGATCTCGGCTTCCTCTTTGTCGCCATGAACCTAGGGCTCTACCGGGGGCTGGCGGCCTCCGGGCTCCAAGGCCTCCTCGTGCTCAACGCCGCGGTCATGGCGACGGCCCTGACCCTGGTCATAGGCTTCATGACGGCGCTGTCCACCTATCACGTCAACGACATGGAGAACCGCCTCCTAGCCATGCCCATCCGGCCCCGGGACCTCCTGGCGGCCAAGTTCGTCGCCGTCTACGTCGCCGAGGCCCTGGCCTCGCTCTTCTTCATGGGCTGCGCCATGGTGATCCTAGGGATCTACGAGCGGCCGCACCCGCTCTTCTACGCCTGGGGCCTGGTCGCGGCCCTGCTCCTGCCGCTACCGCCCCTGGCCCTGTCCTACCTGATCCAGGTGCCGCTCATGTCGGCCGCGCGCCTCCTCCGGAACCGGAAGGCCGTGATGCTCGTCGGGGGGATCCTGGGCCTGGCCTGCGCCCTGGGCTTCAACCTGTACTTCCAGCGCGTCATGGCCAACCTGTCGAATCCGGCCGCCATGGCCGCCCTGGTCGGCGGCTCCGATTCCTTCATGGCCGCGGCCGGCCGCGCCTATCCGCCGGCGGCCCTGGCCTGGAAGGCCATGTCGGAACCGGCGAGCCTCGGGGCGCTCGCCTCCATGGCCGGCATGGCCGCCCTCTGCCTCGGGCTGCCCGCCCTGGTCATAGCGGCCCTGTCCGGGGCCTACGCCCGGAGCCTCCTCGGGTTCGACGAGGCCGTCGCCAAGCGCCTCTCCGCGAGGGGAGCCGACGCCTTCCTGTCCCGGCGCCTGCGGGCGGGACCGGTCTTCCCGGCGCTCGTGGCCCGCGAGGCCAGGATGCTCAACCGCGAGCCCATGTACCTCCTCAACGGCCCCTTCGTGGTGGTGCTCCTGCCCGTCATCTTCGGGATCATGTACCTGGCCCAGGGAGAGGCGCTGCTGGCCGATCCCGACTTCGCCGGCGTGCTGGCCATGGCCCGCGGCGGCTTAGGCGCCGCCCTCGTCGCCCTGGCCGGGACCTTCCTGGGCTCGAGCACGAGCATAGCCTGCACGGCCCTCTCCCGCGACGCCAAGGCCCTACCGTACATCAAGAGCCTCCCCATCGATCCCGGCCGCTACATGCTGGCCAAGCTGGCCCACGCCGAGGTCTTTACGGTAATCGGCGCGGCCGTGGGCTCGGGGCTCGTGGCCTTCATCCTGCGGCTCTCGATGGGGGAGGCGCTCGCGGGAGCCGCGGCCGCGCTCGCCCTGGCGACGCTCTTCAACCTGGTCGGCCTCTGGCTCGACACGGCCAATCCGCGCCTGTCCTGGGACAACCCCATTGCCGCCATGAAGCAGAACCCGAACTCGGTCATCGTGGTGTTTGCGGTGATGGGACTCATGGCGGCCGCCGGCTACGGGGCCTTCAGCCTAGGCCTGGACGCCCGCGGCGTGGCCCTCTGGTACGGCGCCGTCCCCGCGGCCGTCGTCGCCGCGCTCCTGCCCCTGTACCTGCGCTACGCCCGGAGGCGGGTGGCGGGGTTGGAAGCATAAGAGAAAAACTAACAACCATGTATCGCAGGGCCTGCCCTGCGCATGGACGTCGGCGCTTATCGCGCCGACGCGCCATGCTCCGGCCACCCGCGATACAGGGCTATTTCGAGTTTCTCTTGCATTGATTCCATGTCCTGGAAGTAAGGCTTTTCAGCGACTTAAAGAGATATCGTCTTCTATACCGCCTCTTATCCTGTTCATCTGTTCTCTTATCCTGTCCATCTTGTTAAAGCTCTGTAGTCATGCCCCCGTCGTTAATACAGCTTAAGTGGATGAATGGTAGACATCAATTGAAAATGCTTGTCCATGGTGAATAGCGGGATGTCATGCTCTATGGCGTTATGAGCGATTATTATATCCGGTATACCCACCCTGTTTATTCCGTTCTTCAGGTTGATAGTCTGGATCCGGATGATCGTCGGCCAATCGATAGCTAGCTCTACTTTATGAACCGAAAGGAACAGCTCTTCCAGTTCTCGCTCTATCCTGAGTTTAATCGATGGTAGCAATTCCGCCAGAATAAGATCGTTTACGCAGACAGCGTTGCTGTCTATAAGCGGCTCTAGCCTCTTCGCCCCTTCTTTCCCCGCTAGGTAATCGAGCCATACGGACGTATCGACGAGAATCATCGACGGTTTCTCAGCGCGTCAAGATCGATACGTAAGTCCGCTTTGCCGAAGAACCGCTTAAGGTCCTTTATCTTCTCTTTCTCTATCAGGTTCTGCAAGGCAACCTTGATGAGGTCCGTCTTAGTCTGAATATGGGTAAGCGCCATCGCCTCGTTTACGAGATTCTCCGGAAGATCGAGCGTGGTTCTCATGCGGTTCTCCTTGTGCATATGATACTCATTTGTCGTATGCATCGTCAATGGAATACGTATGCATCCCGTGGTTCTGTCATTACTGGGTATTCTTGGCGGCGAGGCCGAGACGGCGATGGATCTCGTCCTTGAACCAGGCCAGCTCCTCCGGGCTGGCTCCGGCGGCCCAGGTCAGGGTCGCCTCGTCCGAGGCTACGCGGAGCGCCCGGCCGTTGTAGCGGGGATCCTTGGCTACGGTGACCTCCTCCACGCGGGCGAGCGACGCCGCCTGTCGTATGACGATGATGCCCGCCACGGAGTGGGTCACCGTTATCGAACCGCCTCGGACCTCGAGGCGGGCGCGGGTCAGCGAGAAGGCGAGCATGAAGAGCGAGAAGGCGCCGAGAACGAGGCCTATCGAGCCCCAGGGATCGGCGGGCAGGGGCAGGACGAAGAGAACGAGTACGGACGCCGTCGCTAGGCCGACGAAGGGCAGCAGGTAGACGGGATAGCCGCGCTCGGCGCTGAAGCCGTCAGGCTCGACGCGGACGCGGTAGCGCCGCGTAGGGAAGGGGCGCTCTGGTCCCGGCTCGTAGGCGCGCTCGCCCGCGGCCTCGGCCCGCTCGCCGATCGAGAGGTCGAGCTCGTCGGGATAGCGCAGCGTTATGATCCCGTCGGCGGATTCCGTCGCCAGGGGCAGGTCCAGCGAGCGGGCGAGGCGCTCGTAGGGCTCGCGCTCGCCGCCCGCGTCGCCTATCATGCCGAGCTCGTCCAGCAGCCGCACGAGGAGGACGACGTTCCTGGCGTCGTCGTCGCGATGGACGAGCCGGGCGTAGAAGGCCAGTCGCATCTCCCGCCTTGCCTGGCCCCGGATGGCGGAGCTCGGTAGGACGCAGGCGTAATCGGCCAGAGAGGAGGAGAAGGCCAGGGGCCGGAAGAGCGATCGCCGCTCGTAGCGTAGCTCGTCGCCCGATACATGAAGCGTATCCCTTCGGTAGAGCGTCGCCGCCCCGCCTACGCCCAGGGCCAGGCCTATGGGAGCGAAGATGAGCGTGCCGAGCAGGGCCGCCTCGCGTCCCTCCGAGCCGGGCTCGCTCGCGGCGAAGGCCATGGCGCAGAAGGCGACTATGAAGACGGCGAGGCCTATCATGACGCCGCCCTGGCTCGCCGGCGCCTTGTCGACTATATCGAGGCGAGCCGTGCCGCCGGTTCTCGGTGACTTCCTCGGCCTGGTCGCGACCGCCCGCCTGGCGGCCTCGTGCCTCCCGGCCTCCCGCCTTGAGACGCCTCTCGCCCCGCCTCGGTGTATAGTGCCTATACGCATGGCCGCCTCCGCCGCCCTTAAGGTGTATAGCTACTTAACACCGTGGGTGGCGCTACGTAGGCTACGGCTTAAGCTTAGGACCGCGGGGGCGGGAGGTCAAATCGAGGGCGCATCGGTCGATCGTCGCCTGGCGCTCGTGACGTTACCGATGGTATCCAAGGCGAACGCGAGTATCCCGCTAAGCGCGTCCGGATCCCTGATCGCGCGTCGCTGGGCCGCGTCCGATCCCGTCGGCGCGCCTCGGATGCGCTCCCTGCGAGGAGGGACGTCGCGAGTCGATCCCGACCGATTTGCGATGACGGCCTCTTGGCTTTAACCTTCAGTCCTTCGCCGCGCCGCGTACGCTACGGCGTCAACCTGGAACAGTATCCCCTCGCGCAGGAATCTCGTCTCGAACGCCTTCCTGGACGGGTAATGCCCGTTGAACCGTCGCTTGATTATGTCGCCGAGGAAGCGGATGTCCAGGATGTCCTTGAAGAGGCAATCCATCTTCACGACTGAATCCAAGCCCAGGCCCATGGATCCTAGTCGGTTCTCGAGTATATCGAAGGCTCCGTTTATCTGGTCTTCGATCGATCGACCCTCATTCTTCATGCAATAGCTGACGAAGGCGTAGTCCCCGGCGACGACGACGGCGGAATGCGCCCATTCGTGGTCTACCTCGCTTCTCTCTATTCCTTTCACGAGCGGCTCCTTCCCGGTAGGGGCGATACCCGGCCGTAAAGTACAATAGCAAGGTTAACTCAAGGTTCATAGCGACGTATCGATTATATATGATGATGCCATGATTACGGGACCATCCCTCGCGATAGGGAGCGACCCCGCGTCTCATTTTTTCCTACTCCTCCGCCCCCAGGAACTGGCTCCGGTAGAGCTCCGCGTAGAAGCCGCCCGCCGCGAGGAGCTCGTCGTGCGTGCCCTGCTCCACGATGCTGCCCTCGTTCATGACGAGTATGGCGTGGGCGTCGCGTACGGTGGAGAGGCGGTGCGCTATGACGAAGCTCGTGCGGCCTTCCATCAGCCGCTCCATGGCCCTGCGTACCACGGTCTCCGTGCGCGTGTCCACCGAGCTCGTGGCCTCGTCCAGGATGAGCACGCGCGGGTCGGCCAGGAAGGCCCTGGCTATGGTCAGGAGCTGGCGCTGGCCCTGGGA
>CAZNNA010000021.1:0-19374 GCA_964573825.1 uncultured Treponemataceae bacterium | reverse complement strand
ACCATGCCTATCTCGTGGAGCACCGCGGCCACGCCGAGCTCGATGAGCCTATGGGGCGGCAGCTTGAGGTGGCCGCCGAGGATGATGGCCAGTATGGTCGAGCGGGTAGAATGGTTGACGAGATAGTTCGAGGAGACGGCGGGAGCCCCGAGGAGCCTAAGGATATATCGCTTGTCCTCCAGGATGACGTCGCAGAGCGTCTTGACCCGGTCCGACAGCTCCTTGAGGCTTATCTCGCCCTTGGTTACGTAGCGCGTATAGACCGTATCCACGTACTTGAGGAACTGGGCGTAGAACGAGGCGACCTTCTCGAGGTTCTCCTTGTCGCCCGCCGTCTGCGACGTGAGGGGCTTGGCCTCGTCGCTTCCCTCTTCCTGTTCGGCGTCCGTCGCGGCCGCGTGCTCGTCGCCGTTTATCGGCGAGCCGTCGCAGAACACCTCCCTGAACTCCCATTCGGCTAGCCGGTTTACGAGCGCCGCGGAAAGGGGCGTCTCGGGGGTGAGCAGGATGTATTCCTCGTCTAGGAAGACCGGAGCGCTATAGTAGGTATCAGGTGCAAGATCCTTGAATGGGATGGAGTTCATGCCCATTGACCCCTCTCAGGCGATATTCTATGCTTCAGGCGCGAACCCCTGCGGCAAGCTACGCCCGGGTCGTCGCATCCTCACATCTATTATTGGAGATAATCTACGTGAAGTTTAAGACAATATTCGTGCTTTTCAACGTCTTATTAGTCTTCTCGTTCGCGTTTATCTTCTTCATGCCCTTCCTCCTGCTCGGAACGGAGTTCCTCTCCACGTTCTGGCTCAAGAACTGGCCCTTGTTCGCGTTCTTCGCCCTGGTGCTTGTCGGCTTCAACGCCTTCTTCGCCTCGCAGTGGAGGCTTTTCACCCTCCTCGAGGCGGAGGATTGGGCTGGGCTGGCCGACCTGCTCAAGGTGCGCGTCATCGATAGGGGACGGAGCGATAGGCGGACCGTGAGGCTCTTCATCAATACATCGCTTCTCCGGGGGGACGTCGCCTCCATAGAACTGCTCGAGTCCGCGCTGCGGGAAAGGCACCCCGCCGCGCTCAGGCGCGACGCGCTCCTCTTCGGGGCGGCACGGCTCCTCAAGGGCGACGCCGCCTCGAGCCTAGCCTTCCTCGCGGAATTCGTCGACGCCAAGGGCTGCGACAATCCCGAGTGGCTCGGCTTCTACTACGCCTTCGCGCTGGTCATGGACAAGCGAGCCGCCGAGGCCGCCCCGCGGCTCGAGAAGGCGCTCGGCGCCAAGGATCCCGTCCTGGCCCTGATGGCCGCCTATGCGCTCGGTTCGCTCTGCGCCCCGTCGGCGAACCCCGAGGAGAAGGCGCGACTCTCCTCCCTGGCCGACTCGAAGAGGCGCTCGCTCGCCCGCCGCTTCGGCGCCCTGGCCGGCTCCGGGGCCGCCAAGGGGGCCGAGCGCTGGTCTCGGGAGATAGAGCGCGCCAAGGGCGAGGTGCACATAGTCATTCTATCGAAGATACTCGACGAGGCCGGCGCCTGGCTGTTCGGCGCCAAGGGTCCCTCGGTCCAGTAATGCCCCGGGACGCCGGGGATGCGGAGGAGCCATAGCCATGCGATCTCATGCACGCCTTGCCGTACTCGCCACGCTGCTGTCAGTCTGTACGTCGCTCACCCAGGCCCTGCCTAAGAACGCGACCTTCGCCGTAGACGGGCCCGACTACGTGGCCGAGGCGATAGGCTCAGGCGCGACAGAGGCCGAGGCCCAGAACGACGCCCTCACGAAGGCCATAGCCGTCGTCATGGAGTCGCTCGGCAAGGATAGGCTCTATAGCGAGCTATTCGTCAAGAATCCGCCCGTCACCATGACCTGGAAGCGACTGTCGGCGGAGAAGGGCCTGTCGTCCTGGACGGTCAGGCTCCGGCTCACCGTCGACGACGAGTCGCTCCGCCTCCTGTACAATACCGCCTACGTCTCCACGGTGACGACGTTGCTCGACGGCGCGGAGGAGTATCTCGCCGAGGCCGAGCGCCTGTCGGGCGAGGCTCGCGAGGCCGAGACGTCCGGCCAGATAGGCAAGGCCATGAGCCTCTACTGGCAGGCCAAGGACGCCTGCGACGCGGCCCTCGGCCTCGTTGCGCCCATAGGCGACGCGGCGGTGTTCTCTACCCAGGGCAAGAAGAAGGCCCCCGAGCTGCGCGAGGTCGTGTCGACCGTCAGGGTAAGCGCCGCCTCCGGCTACGACCGCATGAAGACCGTGGGCCAGGGCCTAGCCTCCGACGAGGAACTGGCCTCGGTAGTATCGGCGCTCGAGAAGATAGAGGCCGACGTCGCCGGCGTCGAGGGCTGGTCGGGCGGCATGGCCGACAAGGCGGCACGCGTCGAGGGCATGGAGAAGGCCAGGCTCAAGGCCCTGAGCGACGAGATCGCCGTCCGGGCGCGGCTCCTGGCTGACTCGCGGCTCGCCCTCGCCAGGGTCGAGGATAGCGTGCCCAAGGGCAAGGACCTCCTGCGGGCTCGGATGGACGTGGCTAGGCGTCGCATCGACTCGCTATCGTCGTACCTCTCGAGTACCAAGGCCTCGGTCGATAGGGAGATCCGCGATCCGGCCATGGCTAGGGCGAAGCGTTCCCAGGCCGTTCGCTGGGCCTTCCTGCACGAACCCTCGGGGGCCCTGTCGCTCCGATTCTATACGCCCGTAGGCCTTGAGCCGGGTGCCGCTACCATGAGCCTCGTGGATACGGGCTTCCTGGAGTTCGGCGCGCGGGCGGAGCGGGCCTTCGGCGACGGCGGCGGCGTATGGCTGGCCACCGACCTGCGCAAGACCGATCACCCCCGCTACGGGTTTCCCCTGACGGGCGACGCCGCCCGCAAGGGCGTGGCCTACGGACAGTCGATAGACCTCGGCTTCTACGGCAAGACGCTCTTCGGGGCCGGCTTCGCCTGGGACTGGCTGTACCTGCTCGACGGCGAGGCCGCGGACAGGCGCCTGGCCCTCCGGGCCTTGCTGGGCGGAGTGGATGCCTCCACGAGCCAGGCTTCCTGGCTGATCGCGCTATCATGGGAGTTCCCCTACGAGCTCGATGATTTCGTGGCGGTCAATATCTTCAACGTCGGCCTCGACCTCCTCGGGCGGCCGGGCGGCGTCGTCGAGCTCAACGCCGGCCTGTCCTTGCGCCCGAGGCCCGGCGTCGGCGATACGCTCGACTCGGTGTTACGCTATCGGGTCGGCGCGGGTTTCAGGCTGCCGAGGCCCTTCCTCTGGGGCCTGGAATTCAACGGCTACGCGGTGAGCCCGGTAGGTGGACCGGGCGATGCGCAGGCGGGGAATTCCTTGCGGATGTTCATCGAGTATTCGCTGTAGGCCGGCCCGCGAATCGGCGCGCGCGGCTCATGGTCGACGGGGCGTACGCCGATACTCGTTATACATGAGACCGCAACGCCCGTACCCCCGCATCGCCGTAGTCGCCGCCTCGCTCGTCGTTTCCATGGCCCCGCTCGCCGCGGCCGCGGATCCCCTCGTCCATACCGTCGCCAAGGGCGAGACGCTCTACGGCATAGCACGGCGCTACGACGTCTCCGTCGATGCCCTCATGAAGGCTAACGAGATACGCGACGCCACGAGGGTAGTGGCGGGCATGCGCCTGGCCATCCCCGGGGCCGAGGCCCCAGGTACCGCTGCTCCCGCTACGCCCGTCTCCCCTACGCCTGCGCCTGCGCCCGAGGCGGCGCCGCGGGCGCATACGGTCAAGAAGGGCGAGACCCTCTACGGCATAGCGAGGACCTACGGACTCACGGTAGAGGCCATAGCCAAGGAGAACGGGCTCTCCGGTAGCTCGATACGCGTCGGGCAGTCCCTTCGACTACCGCCCGCTGTACGCGTCGCGTCTGAGCCGGCCCCTAAGGCTACGGCCACCGATAGGCCTGCGGACAAGCCCGCGAGCAAGCCCGCCGGCGCGCCGGCCGATAAGCCCGCCGAGGCGATCTCGCCCGTCAAGCCGAGCGAGCCCATACCGGTCGTGGCCCAGGCCGCCAAGGCTTGGCCAGTACAGGGCGCGGTATCCCAACTGCAGGGAAAGCTCCGCGGCGTCTCGATAGCCGCCAAGCCGTCCTCTCCCATCCTGGCCGTCAGGTCGGGCACCGTGGTTTCGGCGGGTCCCTTCAGGGGCTTCGACCTGGTCGCCTTCGTACAGGCTCCCGACGGGCTCGTATACGTCTATGGCGGCGCGGCGGCGCTCGGCGTCAAGGTCGGGGACTCGGTCCGTAAGGGCTCGAGCCTGGGCCGGCTATCGTCGGACGAGTCGCCGTCAGCGTACTTCTTCGTGTTCAAGGGCGCCGACACTATTGACCCTACCAAGGCGCCTCGGGACTGAGGGCTCGATGTTTCTATGTGTAGCATATATAGTATAGCCATCTTGCTATCTATACATTTCTCGATAATAAAATTTCTCTAATATCATCGGTCCGTAGAAATAATAAAATTTACGACATTTTTTACATACAAAACTTGATTTATTGCGTATAGCGTATAACCTTCTCCTCTACCCCCGATGGGGAACCAGGGTACTCGCGAAGAGCCGGACCGCATTGGTCCATGGGAGAAGACCGTATGAATCAAGTAGTACTGGAACGATCTGCCCCCGTAAAGCGAATCAAGAAAGCCAAGCCCCTGCCTCTACAGAAAAAAGCCAAGCACCAGAAGCTTCAGAAGGAGACCGACCCGCTCGCGCTGTACTTAAAGCAGATCTCGCGCTACTCGCTCCTCTCCGCCGACGAGGAGCTGGAGCTCGGGCATCGCATCCAGAGCGCCCGCAACGCCTTGGCGGCCTTCGATTCCATCGCCGCCGGCCAGGACGGCGGCTCCGCGGACGGCAGTTCCGCGGACCATCGCAAGGCGCGTGCCCAGAAAGAAGCCGAGCTCCTGGCCTGTAAGCATAAGATGATATCGAGCAACCTGCGGCTCGTGGTGTCCATAGCCAAGAACTACCAGCATCGCGGACTATCGCTCCTCGATATCATAGACGAGGGAAATATAGGCCTGATCGAGGCCGTCGAGCGCTTCGACTATACGCGCGGCTGCCGCTTCTCGACCTACGGTACCTGGTGGATACGCCAGGCCATCATCAAGAGCCTGGCCGACAAGGGGCGCGTCATACGCATCCCCATCCATATGCTCAATACCATCAAGAAGTGCTACTTCGTCGCCAAGCAGCTGACCCAGGACCTGGGGCGCGATCCGCACCCGGAGGAACTGGCCGACAAGCTGGGCATGGACGCCAAGAAGGTCAAGGAGATCATGAAGCTCTCCCAGGAGACGGCCTCGCTCGATACCACCGTGGACGAGGATAACGTCACCCACCTGGCGGATCTCATAAAGGACGAGAACGCCGTCGAGCCCTTCGAGGAGGTCTTCTCCATGACGCTCCAGGAGACCCTCGACGACGTCCTCAAGAGCCTCAACCGGCGCGAGATAACCATCATCACGCTGCGCTTCGGACTCAATGGCGAGGGGCCCCTGACCCTGGAGGAGACCGGCAAGCTGCTCGGCATAACCCGGGAGCGCGTCAGGCAGATCCAGGAGAAGGCCATCCAGAAGCTCAGGGAGCTCCAGCGCCTCAACGAGTACCAGGAAGTGAACTGAGGGTTTCCAGGGCCGGCTCGCCCGGCCTAGGCTCCATCGCCTTGCGCAAGAGAAGAGGCCGTCCTTAGGGGGACGGCCTCTGTCTTTCCGGGGGAGGCCTAGGATTACTCCAGGGCCAGGAGGGCGGCCACGGCCGCGTGGCCCCTGCGCAGGGCCACGTCCCTGGGAAGCTCTCCCGCCGCGTTGCGGAGCGACCGATCCGCGCCGAGGGCTAGGAGGGATTGGACCGCGCGCTCGAGGCCCGCGGCGGCGGCGTAATGCAGGGCCGTCTCCCCGAGGTAGTCTGGTACGCTCGGCTCGGCGCCGAAGACCGCCCCTATCATGGCGTCGCCCGCGGCGAAGGCCATCGAGGCCGGCGTGGCGCCGAGCGAGTCCCTCGCGAAGCGATCGGAGCCGGCCTCGACGAGCATTCCGGCTATGTCGACATGCCCTGCGGCTATGGCGGCGTGGAGCGGCGAGCGACCGGAGGCGTCGCGGTCGCCGGGAGGGGCGCCGGCGTCGAGCGCCAGCCTGACGAGCTCGGCCTGGGGCCTGGCATCGACTATGACGCGTAGCACCGAGTGGCCGTCCGAACCGGAGCTTAGCACCGTACGCTTATCGAGGAGCGTCTTTAGGAGCGGAATGCTTTTCCTTGCCGCGTAGGAGAGGGGGCTCTCGCCGCTTGCGTCGCGCGCGTGTATCGAGGCCCCGAGAGAGGCCAGAGCGCGGGCCGTCTTCTCGTTCTCGGCGTAGATAGACTCGAGGAGGGGCGTGGCGCCGGAGTCGTCGCGCACGTCGACGCGGCTCGCCTTGCTCGCCAGGGCGCTGGCGAAACGCTCGTCGGCCAGGCGGGCGGCCGCGTGGAGCGGCGTCTTGCCCGCGTTGTCGCGGGCAAGAGGGTCGGCGCCGCTCTCGAGGAGGAAGGCCGTGGCCATGGCGTCGGACTTGTCGACGGCCTCGCGGAGGGCCGTCTTGCCGGTGAAGTCGCGGGCGTCGAGGCTCGCCGAACTACGGGCCAGAAGCCGAAGGCATTCGCGAGCCTTCCAGTAGACGGCCAGGTGCAGGGTCGTCGCTCCGGATGAGTCCCTCGCGCCGGAGTCGGCGCCCAGGGCCAGGAGCTTGTTGACGGTCTCGATGGAGTCGCCGCGAAGCGCCAGCATGAGCGGCGTCTGGCCGTCGGCGTTGCGGCCGTCCACGGCTACGCCCGCGCTGGCGAGGTAGGCCGCCCCCGTCGCCGAGCCTTCCATGGCCGCGTAGTGGAGGGGGCCGTTGCCAGCGGGGTCGCGGGAGCCGAGCACGATAGCGGAGAAGAACCAGCCCAGGGGGCCGGCCTTGTGGGCCAGCGCTATGCCCAGGGGCGTAGCGCCGGCGGCGTTGACGGCGTACGGATCGGCCCCGGCGGCGAGCAGGGCGCCTCCCTCGGGCTCTATGTCCTGCCTGGCCGCCAGGTGCAAGGGACTGTCTCCCTCGGTGTTCCTGGCCGACACGTCCAGGCCCAGCTCCTTGAGGGCGGATACCGTCTCGGCGCCCGCCCCGAGTCGTACGGCGTGGTGGACCGGGCCGTCGCCGGCGTCGTCCTTGGCGTCCTTAGGCGAGGCTCGCACGAGCGTCGTCGTCAGCTCGACCCCGTCGGCGAGCGCTACCGATAGCGGCGTCTCTCCCTTGGCGTTGCGAACGAACATCGAGGCGCCGCGGCCGGCGAGCGCCTCCGCCACCCGGCCGGCCCTGCGGCGGATCGCTAGCGAGAGGGCCGAGTCCCCCTCGGCGTTGGTCGCGTCGACGGGAGCGCCCTTGCCGATGAGGGCCAGGAGGGCCTCGGGGGCGTAGCCCAGGGCGACGGCGGCGTGGAGCGCCGTATTGCCGGCCTTATCCTTGAGGGCGGGGGCCGCGCCCCTGGCCAGGAGCAGGTCCACGGCCTCCTGCGAGACGGGGAGCGCGATGTGCAGGGGACCGTTGCCCGCGCCGTCGCGCGCGTTGGGATCGGCGCCGGCGGCCAGGAGGAGCCTCGCGGCCTCGAGGCGTCCCTGCCGTATCGCGTCGTGCAGGGGCGTCGCGCCGGAGGCCGTCTTGGCCTCCACGGGTACGCCGCGCTCGAGGAAGAACGCGAGGTAGCCCAGGTGATCGTAGCGGACCGCCTCGTGGAGCGCCGTCGCCCCGTCGGCGAAGCGGGCCCGGGCGTAGTTGGTATCCCGGACCGTGCGTATGAAGTAACCGAAGTCGTCTATGGAGCTAGGGGCGTTGCGCGATACGAGGAGCTCGGCTATCTCCGCCCCGGTCTTGCTATCGGGGTGCAGGAAGGCCGCGTCGAGCGGCGTCCTGCCGCCCCGGTCCTTGGCGGCTAGGTCCGGCTCGAGGGCGAGCGCGGCCTTGACCGCGTCGATCGATAGCCTATCCACGGCCACGTGCAGCGCCGTCTCGTCCTTGGGGCCCCGGGCGGCTACCGACGCCTTGTCCAGCAGCGCCTGGGCGAAGCCCTTGGCTATCGCCGCGTCCAGGGGGCTGACGCCGGCGGCGTCAGGGCCGAAGAGCGAGGCGCCCCGGCGGGTAAGGGCCTTGGCGGACGCGGCATCCTTGCGGTCGACCGCGTACCTAAGCGGCGTGCGCCCCTCGGAGTCGAGGGGATCGGGGGCGGCGCCCATGGAAAGGAGGATCTCGACCATGTCGCTCGCGCCCTTGGCCACGGCGGCATGCAGCGGATAGCGCCCGTCGGGCCCGGCGACGTTAGCCCGTTCCCTTCCCTTGAAGAGCGCCTGCAGCCCCGCGGTATCGCCGCGCTCGATCAGCTCGACGACGCTCGGTTCCGCCTGAGCCGCCACGGGCTCGGGAGCCGGCCGCGCGGCCGGTTCCGGGGGCGGCGACGAGACGCACGAGCCGAGCAGCGCCGCGCAGGCGCAGAGGATCGTCGATCTCCGTATTATCATCATAGCTTCCTTCCCGTATCGAACCGGGCGATCCCCCAGGTGGGGCGCGCCCGGCTACTCGAGGCTCTGAAAAGGCCTTCTTTTATTCTTCGGAATGGCCTATCCTTGGCTTTAAACAACTTCCGGGCAATTCCGTATCAGCATGGCGCTACGGCCCGGCTCCGCTGGAGGACGAGATGAAGGTAGGGTTCTGCGTACCGATGAACGACGTTTGGACGGCCGCGGCCGACGGGCTCGAGGCGGAATTCGGCGCCTCGCTCGAGCTCTGTAGGGGCGTGGAGCCGAGCCTCGAGCGCTTCGGCGAGCTCGACGCCGTCGTCGCCAATGTAGTCGACAGGGCCTACTACGAGAGGGCCTCGCGGCTCAAGGCAGTCTTCGTACCCTTCGTCGGCATCAACCACCTACCCGCCGACCTTCTCCTCGAGAAGGGCATAGCCGTCTATAACTGCCACGGCAACGCGGAGAGCGTGGCTGAGCGCGCCCTGGCCCTGGCGCTGGCCGGCTTCGGGCGCCTTATCGAATTCCATAACGACCTCGCGGCCGAGAAGTGGCACGGCTTCTGGGTCGGCAAGGGTCGCGAGGATTTCTGGCATTCCATCTTCAGGCGACGCTGCGTCATCCTCGGTACCGGGGCGATAGGAGAGACCCTCGCGCGCCTGCTCAAGGCCTTCGATTGCCGCGTCGCGGGCTATAGGCGGCGTTCCGGCGCGGCGGCGCCGCCCTGGTTCGATACCGTTAGCACGAACCTGCCCGAGGCGCTCGAAGGCGCGGAGATAGTCTTCGTGGCGCTCCCGCTAACGGACGAGACCAGGGGCCTCGTAGGACGGGAGGCATTGGCCTCCATGCGCGGAGCCTTCCTCGTCAACGTAGGGCGCGGGGAGGTCGTCGACGAGGCCGCCCTCTACCGAGCCCTGACCGACGGTACGCTAGCGGGCGCAGGCCTCGATGTCTGGTATACCTATCCCCAGGGCGGCTCGGATACGGGCGCGCCGTCGCGCTTCCCCATGCACGAGCTACCCAACGTCGTACTGTCGCCCCACGTCGGGGGCTCCACCTACGAGGCCGTCGAGCTGAACGCCGGCCAGACCGCCTCGAACCTGGCGCGCTGGCTCAGGAGCGGCGAGGCCGCCCACCGGGTCGATCTCCGGGCCTCGTACTAGGCGTCGCCGAGGCGAGCCCCCCAGGGCGCCTAGGCGATGGATGCCCGGGGCGCCTCGACGAGGAGATCCGGGTAGTCGCGGTAGGCGCTCATCACCTCGTAGAGGAGCTCGAAGGTCATTGCCTCCCGGTCGAAGGCCAGGAAGGGCAGGGCCGAGAGCAGCCGCTGGCTCGGTAGGGCGTCCCCGAGTATGAAGATCGTTTCCACGTCGTGCCGTTCCCGCAGCGAGGCCAGGGCGAGCGCCTCGCTCGAGGTGGCGAAGAAGACGCGCGCCTGGTAGTCGGGCTGGGGATCGAGCGAGAAGGCGCGCGATAGCTCGAAGTAGTGCTCGGCCATGGAGAAGGCGTCCGCCAGCCGCGAGACCAGGGCGGGCGCGGGTAGCCCCGAGTCGGAGCGCAGGACGAGCTGCCAGAGGCCGTACGGGTTCTCCCGGCGAAGGTCGCGGGCGGCCCTCCCGAGGCGGGCGGCGCGCTCGGGATCGCCTGAGTCCAGGAGCAGGGTCACCGACGAGGCCAGCCGATCGGGTGCGACGAGGAGGGCGTCGAGGCCGCCCGGGCGGCGGACGTCCGCGAAGGACGTGAAGCCGCCCCTCCGTTCCTTGAAGCATGGCGCGACCGGCGTCGACCAGGCCACGTCGAAGCTCTCCTCGAAGTCGGCGACGGCGTCTGCCAGGTCGTCGTCGTCCATCCATTCGGTCGCCGTGACCCAGTACGGCGGGTGCTCGAGGAATTCGCGTACGCCGAGGGACGAGCTCTCGGCGCGGAGCCTCGAGCCCGGGGCCGCCGGTACCGGCCTGAGCTCGGCGTCCTGGCCGAGGCCGAGCATGCCGAGGAAGTCGAAGGTCTCTATGGTCGAGTCGTAGGTCTCGCGGGGGAGTCCCAGGTAGAGTTCCGGCCGTACGACCACGCCCTGGGCCCAGAGGAGCCTGGCGCCCCGCTCGAAGGCATCCTTGTCGAGGCCGAGGCCCGAGGCCTCGAGCACGGTCCGCGAGACGCTACCGAGCTCGGAACCGACCTGGGAGAAGGAGGCGTCCACGAGGAGCGAGGCGATCTCGTCGTCGACGGCGCCCGGGTCGAGCCGTCCCGATAGGGCTACGCCCGTCTCGTTGGCCGCGGCGAGCGCCTTGAGGAGGGGCTTCAGGTCGCTCCTGTTCTGCATGGAAGGGCCCGTGAGCCTCGCCTCGCCGATGCCCGCGTCCGAGGCTAGCCTGAGGACGCGGGCGACGACGTCCCGGTCGCGTAGGCGGACGCCGCCCGGCTCCGCCCGCCTGAAGACGGGATATCGCGGCTCGCCTCGCCCGAGCTCGAGTAGGGCGGGCTTATCCGGGTCAAGGGCCAGGGCGCCCGACAGGTAGGGGGAAGGGAGGGCGCTCGGCTCGAGCGGGCCGGCGGCCGAGTAGCGCGGCTTGAGCGATCGGTTGGCCAGGTCCGCCAGGAGCTCGGCGAAGGCTTCCTCGGGCTCGCCCTCCACCAGGGCGTCGAAGGCGTGGGCCTTATAGAGCGGCATTCCCGGGACGACCTCGGGACCGAAGGCCGCGAAGTGCGTGGCGGGCATGAGGGGTCGCAGGCGCTTGGCTATCCAGAGGCTGCGCTCGACGTTCCAGTCGTGGAGCGAGAAGAGGACGAGCTCGGGCGCGAGTCCCATGACGGCTGAGGCTACGGCGGCGTCGCCTCCGTAGTCTGCGACGGCCTGGTCGAGGAAGGCCCAGTCGTCCCGCCCGAGCAGGCCCGCCGCCTCGGCGTAGGCCATGGCGCAGGCGGCCTCGTAGGGGACGTTATCCCTGGCCGCGACGCCCGTGGTATCCTGGATTGGCAATCGTACGCATAGGACTCTCATGGTAGGCTCGGCGCTCCGTGCCGCTATAGCGGGACTGCTAGGATACCCCGGATCGACCGCGTTCGCATAGACGCCTATAGGCTTCGCCGTCGGGGAAGCCCGGCAGGAGCCTGTCCCAGGAACCCCTGAGGGTCGGCGCCTCGAGGGCCGCGGACAGTCGATCGACGTACTCGGCCCTGCTCACGTGCCGGCCGCCGAGCGAGGCGACGTGGTCCGTGCGGACCTGGCTGTCTATCAGCGTGAAGCCCGCTTCCGCCAGGCGCCAGACGAAGGGTATGAAGGCGGCCTTGGAGGCGTCGGGCTCCAGGCTGAACATGGACTCGCCGAAGAAGGCGGAGCCGAGCGCGATGCCGTAGAGCCCGCCCGCGAGCCGGCCTTCGGACCAGGCCTCTACCGAGTGGGCGAGCCCGGCCTCGTGGAGCCGCTCGTAGGCCGCAATCATGTCCTCCGTGATCCAGGTCCCGCTCTGGCCGGGCCTCGGGACCGAGGAGCAGGCCCGTATCACCTGGCTAAAGGCCGTATCGAGCCGGAGCTCGAAGCGCCGGCGCTTGATGATCTTCTTCATGGTGGCCGAGACGTGCAGCTCCGAAGGAACGAGTATGAAGCGAGGGTCCGGGCTCCACCAGACGATGGGGTCGTCGTCGTTGAACCAGGGGAAGACGCCCTGAGAGTAGGCCGACAGGAGCATGCCCGGCGATAGGTTGCCCCCGACGCAGAGCACGCCCTCCGGGCTGGCGCTATCGAGGGGCGGGAAGCTATAGCGCTGATCCATGGACAGCCAGGGAAAGCCGGGGCTTTCCCTGGTAGCGCGCCGCCTCGTGAGCCTCATGGTAGCCGCCTTAGGAGCCTCACTAGAGCGACCTAGAGCGGCTCGATCACGATCTCGCCGTCGCGGCAGTCGGCCTTGGCCGTGCCGCCGTCCTTGAGCCGGCCGAAGAGTACCTCGTCCACGAACCAGGTCTTTATCCTGTCCTCGACGACGCGTCCGACGTTGCGCGCCCCGAACTCGTCGGAGTAGCCGAGTTCGGCCAGGCGCTTGACGCAGGCCTCGCTCACCTCGAGCGTCACCTTCTTCTCTGCGAGCTGGGACCGGAAGTCGTCCAGGGCCTTGACGACTATGCGCTCGATTATCGGCGCGGGTAGCCTGCCGAAGCGCACCACGGCATCCAGGCGGTTGCGGAATTCCGGCGTGAAGGCCTTCTGGACGGCGTCGTCGATAGCGGCCTCGGTAAAGGCCCGCTCGCCGAAGCCGATGAGGGGCTTGCCTATGTCGCGAGCGCCGGCGTTGCTCGTCATGATGAGGATGACGTTGCGGAAGTCGGCCTTGCGTCCCTGGTTGTCCGTCAGCGTGGCGTAGTCCATTATGGACAGGAGTATGTTGTAGACGTCGGGGTGAGCCTTCTCGATCTCGTCGAGGAGGACGACCGCGTGGGGCGTCTTGCGTACCGCGTCGGTCAGGAGGCCGCCCTCCTCGTAGCCGACGTAGCCGGGCGGGGAGCCTATAAGGCGGCTGACCGTGTGCTTCTCCTGGTACTCGCTCATGTCGAAGCGATGCAGGGCCACGCCGAGCGTCTCGGACAGCCTGCGGGCCAGCTCGGTCTTGCCGACGCCCGTGGGGCCGACGAAGAGGAAGTTGGCCACCGGCTTGTCCGGCGAGCGGAAGCCCGCCCGGCCGCGCTTGACGGCGCGCGCCACCGCCTCTATCGCCGCGTCCTGGCCGAAGACGGAGGCCTTGAGGTCGGCCTCCAGGGTGGCCAGCCTGTCCCTCTCGCCCTGGGAGACGCTCTTCTCCGGTATCCTGGCTATCTTGGCCACGACCGTCTCTATCTCCGGCCGGCCTATCGCCAGGGTGGCCTCCGAGCCGGCGGCGCCCGTTCCGGCTGTCCCGGTCGTCGAGGCCGCGGCGCGCGCGTCGGCGCCGTCGGCGCCGCCTTGGCTGCCGGCCTCGCTCGCCTTATAGCCTACGGCCCGCCCCTCGGCTTCGTCGTCGCCGGGCTCGGCCTTGGGCAGGGCCTCCTCGGCCTTGTAGGCCCGTATGCGGGCCCAGGCGCCGGCCTCGTCGATCACGTCGATGGCCTTGTCAGGCAGGCGGCGCTCGGTGATGAACTGGGCCGATAGCCTGGCCGCAAGCTCGAGGGCCTCGTCTGAGTACCGTACGTCGTGGTACTCCTCGTACTTGGGCCTGAGGCCCTTGAGTATCTCTATGGCCTCGCCGACCGACGGCTCGACTATGTCTATCTTCTGAAAGCGCCTCGATAGGGCCCGGTCCTTCTCGAAGAACTTGTTGTACTCCTCGTAGGTCGTCGAGCCTATGCAGCGAAGCTTACCGCTCGTCAAGGCCGGCTTAAGCAGGTTGGACGCGTCCATGGAGCCGCCCGAGACGGCCCCGGCGCCGACTATCGTGTGTATCTCGTCGATGAAGAGTATGGCCTTGTCCTTCTTGAGGAGCTCGTCGACTATACGCTTGAGCCTGTCCTCGAAGTCGCCGCGGAACTTGGTGCCCGCTATGACCGAGCCCATGTCCAGGGAATAGATCGTGTAGTCCCGGAGCCTGGGCGGGACCTTGCCTTCGACTATGCGCTGGGCCAGGCCCTCGGTGATGGCGGTCTTTCCGACGCCGGCGTCGCCGACGTGTATGGGGTTGTTCTTGAGCCTTCGGCACAGCACCTGTACGGTACGCTCTATCTCCGAGTCCCGGCCTATGACCGGCTCCAGGCGGCCCTCCCGGGCGGCCTTGGTCAGGTCGGTAGTGAACTTCTCGAGGGCGCCTGCCTTGACCGTCGAGCGGGGCTTGGCCCTGGCGTCGGTCTCGTCCTCGTCGTCCTCGTCGCCGGGCGCGGAGAAGGGGCCTCCGCTCGCCGGGCCGGCCTCGGGCTCCTCGCCCAGGGCCACGTCGGGACCGTGCGATATCACCTGCAGGAGGTTAAGCCTGTTGACGCCCGCCTTGCGAAGGTAGTAGGCGGAGTAGTTACGCTCCTCGTCGAAGAGCGATACGAGTATCTCGGGTATGCCGACCTCGTTCTTGCCCGCGCCCTGCGACTGCAGCACGGCCCGCTCGATGACGCTCTGGAAGCCCGCCGTCTGGATGGGTTCCTGGTCCTTGACCGCCGGTATCTTCTGCTCGAAGTAGGCCTCCATACCGACCTTGATGTGCTCTATATCGGCCTCGCAGGCCAGGAGTATGGAGCGCACCTGCTCGAACGAGAGCGAGGCGTAGAGGATGTGCTCCGGCGTCAGGTACTCGTGGCCCCTAAGCTTGGCCTCGTTGTACGCGGCGTTGAATATCGCTTGAACCTGTTGGTTGACCTTCATAGGGTGTTACGCTTTCTCCATGATGCACTTGAGAGGGAAACCGTTCTCCCTGGCCATCGAGTGCACCTTGCTGATCTTCGTGGCCGCGATATCGTAGGTATAGGTCCCGACGACGCCCCGGCCCTTCTTGTGCACGTCTAGCATGACGCGCGTCGCCTCGAAGAGGTCCTTATGGAATACCGTCATGATGACAGCGACGACGAACTCCATGGTGGTGAAGTCGTCGTTGAGCAGTATCACGCGGTATTCCTCCGGCTCCCGTATCTCGGTATCTTCTTCCGCCAGGACGCCGGTCTCTATCGTTTCTTTCGTTGCCACCGTACCTTAAAATAAACAACGCCGCGTATAAAAACAAGGCGGGACGCCGGTCGCGGGCGTTGCGTTCCAGTCCGGCCTACCCAATACTTAAGAGGCGGAGAGGAGTGCGCCATGACGCGACGTATAGCCTTGTCGATCTCCCTCGTTGCGTTCGCGTCGGCCTGCCCCTCGCGCGAGCCGATATCGATAGGCTTCGCCGCGAGCCTCTCGGGCAAGGACTACCAGCTCGGGGTAGAGGGGCGCAACGCGGCGGAACTCTTCGTCAAGGAGGCTAACGCCTCCGGCGGCATAGCGGGGCGGGAGCTGCGTTTACGGATACGCGACTTCGAGAGCGACGACGCCATGGTGGCGCCGCTAACCGGGGAGCTCGTCGCCTCAGGCCTCCAGGTCATAGTGGGCTACTATACGAGCTCCGCCGCCCTCGCGGCGCTCGGCGCCGCCGGCCTGTATCCCGGGAAGGTCGCCTTAGTCAGTCCCTCGGCGACCTCGGCCGGCCTCGACGGCAAGTCCGACGCGCTCTACCGTACCGTCATGAGTTCGCGGAACGATGCCGCGTACCTGGCGGCCCATATGCGCGCCGCGGGCCTCGGGCGTCCGTTGCTCGTCGGAACCGCCGGCAACGAGCCGTATTACGCAACCTACGCGGAACCGCTCCGGAAACTTCTGCCGCCGGTCGCGGAGCTTCGCTTCCAGTCGGTCAGGGACCTGGATTACGCCCTCATCGCCGGCCTGGCCGCGACCGGGGCCTACGATGCGGTCGTCATCGTAGCGAGCCCCCTCGATACGGGCGCCGTGGCCCAGGAGCTGACACTACGCGGGCTGTCCCGTCCCCTGTACCTGTCCGGCTGGGCAGGCAATGACGACCTCTTGACCTACGGAGGCACGGCGGTCGAGGGCGCCGTCTTCGTCCACCAGACCGACCCCGGCCATGAAGGGGCCTCCGGCCTGGCGCGGCGCTACGAGGCGGCCTTCGGCGTCGCTCCCGGCTTCGGGGCCATCCAGACCTGGGATGCGTTCCTCCTGGTCCGGGCCGCCATAGAGGCGTCTGGGGGTCGGCCGGCGAACCTAGCCGCGGCCTTGGCGAGCCTACGGAGCTTCGAAGGCCTCTGCGGCGCGGTGGCGATAGACGAGTACGGGGACGCGACGCGACCCGTTTACCTGAAGCGGGTCGTTAAGGGCGGTATCGTCGTGGAAGGGTCGGCTCCCTAGTTGGGCGTGGGTAAAGGCGGTCTCTGGCCGAGCGCGCGCTCGAGGGTTAGGCTCACGTCGGCCCTGGCGCTCGGGCTCGTAGCCGTCATCGCCATGAGCCTCGGCATAGGCCTCGTCGTGCTCACGACCCTCTCGACGCATATGCGTAACGCCATCGAGAGCCGCAATAGCCTCGTCGCCGAGACGCTCGCCCGCGACGTGGAGACGCTCCTCGACGGGTACCGCCTGGCCTTGAGCCTCCTCGGGGAGGCCGAATTCTGGAATCAGGGAGGCGTAGAGAGTCTGGCCGCGATCTATCCGGCATTCTCTTCCGTACTCATAGCCGACGATAGCGGCCGCGTCGAGTACGCCTCGAGCGGTTCCCGCGAGGCCTACTACGACATTTCCAGGCGCGATTACTTCATGGAGCCGAGCAAGACGGGACTGCCGTACCTGTCGGCCTCGTTCATTGCGGAGGGCGAGTATTCGCCTACCGCCGTGCTCGCGGTTCCCATAGACGGGGGCGTAGCCATAGGGCACCTGAGCTTCTCGGCTTTCGGGGCCTACGTCGCCAGCCTTGCTCCCCCGGGCGGCGAGACGGTCTCGGTGACCGACCGGAACGGCATCTACGTGGCCCATGGCGAGGCCGATAGGGTCAAGCGGCGCGAGTCCGCCGCGCTCGAGGACTGGTACGCCGACGGGGGGCGCAGCGAGGCGGGCAGTGGCATATACGAGCGCCCGAACGGTAGGAAGGAACTCGTCTGCTGGGCGCCCCTGGCCGAGCCCTCCGGCTGGACCATCATAATATCCCAGCCGGAGGAGCGAGTCTTCGAGCCGGTCTCAAGGGCGAGGGTGGGGGCGACCCTCGCCTTCGGGCTGACGGGCCTCGCGGCACTGGTCTTCATAGCCATGGCGGTAGGTTCCTTCCGGCGGGATATCAGGGCCTTGCGCGCCTACACTGCGGCCATAGCCAGCGGCGACTACGGCGTCTCGTTCAGCTACCGCGGCTTCCGCGACCTTTCCGACCTGGCGAGCGATTACGTGGAGGCGGCCGCCGCCATTCGGGAGCGCGAGGCCCTCATACAGCTGAACGAGCGACGCCTGGAGACCCTTCTCAAGGAGGTACACCATCGCGTCAAGAACAACCTGCAGCTCATCGTGAGCCTCCTGTCGCTCAAGGCCGGGGGCTCGGAGGAGGTCGACGACGCCTTCGCCGAGTCTATAGACCGCATACGCGTCATGGCGACCATACACGAGACGCTCTACGAGTCCAGGGACTTCTCCCATATCGACCTCGGAGCCTACGTACGCACCATAGTCGAGTGGATCATGTCTTCATACGCGCATGGCCCGACTCTCCCCCGGCTCAGCCTGGAGCTCGAGCCCGTGACCGTCGATATCGACGCCGCGGTACCCTGCGGCCTCATCGTCAACGAGCTCTTCACCAATACAATTAAGTACGCCTTCGGCGACGATCACCCTAACCCGACGGTCAGCGTGGGAGTCGCGCGGGACGCCGGGGGGGCCGTCGTCCTGTCGGTCGGCGACAATGGCCGGGGCTTGCCGGCGGACATAGAGCCTGAGCGAGCGGAGACGCTCGGCCTCCAGCTCATCGTGTCGCTCGCGGCCCAGCTCAAGGGTAGCTGGAGCCTCGATCGCTCGGGCGGAACCGCCTGGACCGTGCGCTTCGCGCGCCCGCCTTGGCCCATGGATACGCCAGGGCCGCTTGACGAAGCCGAGGCCGGGGCGCCATAGTAGTAGGCATAGGCTTTGATGGAGACGAGTAGGCCGAGCCTCGCGTCGACAGAGAGGGAGTCCGTGGCTGAGAGGCTCCCGTCGCGATCCGGTCGAAAACCACTCCGGAGCCGCTTTGGTGAACGCTCCCCGCGGGGGCCTGGAATCGAAGCCGGGCGCGCCCGGGATAGCGCTCCTTGAGCGCGGTCGGCCCTGCGGGGCCGCCCGAAGTAAGGTGGTACCGCGGATTCCGCGAGCCCCTGGCGACGTCGTCGCGCGGGGCTGTCCGTCGCCCGTAAGGGCGGCGGGCGCGCACGGGATTCGTCCTTACGCTAGATTCGCCGGGAGCGGCGCGGCGGGGGACGTTCCTCCGCGCGGGCGTTCCCGTCCGAGGAGTACCGTATGAGCTTCCCCGTAGAGACCATCCGCCATTCCCTCTCCCACGTCATGGCCGAGGCCGTCGTCAGGCTGTACCCGGGCACCAAGGTCGCCATCGGGCCCGCGATCGATGACGGCTTCTACTACGACTTCGACCTGCCGACGCCGATCCAGCCGGACGACATGCCCGCGATCGAGAAGGAGATGCGCCGCGTCATCTCCGCCAACGTGCCGTTCAAGCGCGTCGAGGCGAGCAAGGCCGAGGCCAGGGAGCTCTTCAAGGACGAGCCGTATAAGCTCGAGCTCATCGACGGGCTCGACGACGGATCCATCACCGTCTACGAGCAGGGCGCCTTCCGCGACCTCTGCCGCGGGCCCCACGTCGACTCCACCCGAGACCTCAGGCCCGATTGCTTCAAGCTACGCGCCGTGGCCGGCGCCTACTGGCGCGGCGACGAGAAGCGTCCCATGCTCACCCGCATCTACGCCTACGCCTTCGCTAGCAAGGCCGATCTCGAGGCCCACCTCAAGCTGCTCGAGGAGGCGGAGAAGCGCGACAACCGCAAGCTCGGTAAGGAGCTGGACCTCTTCAGCACCCACGAGGAGGCGGGCGCCGGTCTCGTCTATTGGCACCCCAAGGGCGGTCGCTTCCGCGTCGCCCTGGAGAACTGGTGGCGCGAGGAGCACTACAAGAACGGCTACGAGATCCTCTTTACCCCGCATATCGGCAAGAGCTGGCTCTGGGAGACCTCGGGCCACCTCAGCTTCTATAAAGAGGGCATGTACTCGCCGATGAGGATCGACGAGGACGACTACTACATAAAGCCGATGAACTGCCCCTTCCATATCATGGTGTACAAGAGCGGCGGGCACTCGTACCGCGACCTGCCCCTGCGCTGGGCGGAGCTCGGCACCGTCTACCGCT
>CAZNNA010000020.1:9558-19918 GCA_964573825.1 uncultured Treponemataceae bacterium | reverse complement strand
TGGCTGGCGGAGCGGCCGGCCGATAGGGAACGGCTCGTTGCCCTAGCCCGACGAGCGGCGCTCGCCGGCTGCGCCGCCCTCGGCCTTCAGCCTACGCCCTCCTCATCGCGGGCCCGCGATGAGGAGGATGCCTGCTCGCGAGCCGGGATAGCGCTCGTGCGGCTCCGCCACGGGCTATCGCTGCCCAGGGCCGCGGGCCGACTGGCCCAGGCCCTCGCCCGGGAACTCTCGGGCGAGCCCGAGCGCGGGCGAGGCATCCATCGCGGCGAACCGGAATCGACGGGAGTATCCGAGGCCTTGACCCGCGTGGTTTCCCTGGCCCGGGTAGGCGGGGACGGAGAACCCGAGGCGCAGGCTCCAGGCCCATCCGCCCTCGAGGAGCTCGCCGCGGGCCTACCGCCGGGCGTATCGCTCAGACCCCTCCGGGATACCGGCAGGGGCCGGCTCCTCGCGTCGTTGCGCTACGCGCCCGTCCTGGACCGACGGGTCCGGGAGGGGCTCAAGGCCTTCGCCGCCGCGACGGGCGCGGTCGCAGGACTGAGCGATGCCCTCAGGGGCTCGGCCGGTCCCGACGCTCTCGCCGGCCTCGCGGACAACGCCATTCGGGCCCTCGATCTCAGCGCGGCGCTCCTCGGCCCCGGGCGCATGGCCTCCTACGACAACGCTGCGCTCTACCTCGCCTACATAGACGACGGCCGGGACGAACCGCTCCTCGCCCTCTCGACGCGGACCCTGGAGCGCATCAAGGCCCATGACGAGGAGACGGGAGAGGGGCTCTATCGCACCATCGAGGCCTACTTCAGGAACGGGCGTAACGCCCGCAGGACGGCCGCGGAGCTAGGCATACAGCGCAAGACCCTGAAGAAACGCCTCGCGCACGTCGAGGCCCTTACGGACTACCCCGTCGAGGCCGAGGGTCGCCTTGGGTACGAACTAGCCCTGGCTATGCGCTATTGGACCCGAGGCAGGGTCTCGCGCTAGGGTCGCGTCATGATCGAGCTAGGGTCGAGCCTTGATACCGGAGCCCACGTCGCGTATAATTCCGCGTTCAGCGAGGAGCCAGCATGCCAAAAATAGTCGATTACGATGCGAGGCGGCGGGAGATAGCGGATAAGACCGTGGCGGTGCTCGTCCGTGACGGTTTCCGCGAGCTCAAGCTCGGCAAGGTAGCCGCCCTCTGCGGCCTCGGGCGCACCACGATATACCAGTACTTCAGGAACGTCGGGCAGATCATAGACTTCGCGCTAGCCGAGGTATTCCAGCGGATGCATACCGAGATAGACGCGGTGAGGCGCGACGAGGCACTCGCTCCCGCCGGCAAGCTCCTGCGCGTCATGGACTACCTGGAACGCGTGGCCATCCTGGACAAGGAACGCATGATCCTGGTGCTCGACTTCCTCCTGCACCCCAAGCGGGAGGTACCGGGCGTCGGCTTCAACGTACAGGCCGAGGTGCGGACGCTCAGGGTCGGGCTAGAGCGCGTCCTCGAGGCCGCCGTCGAGGCCGGCGAGATCCGCCCCCTCGACGCCAAGTCCATGGCCTTCACGCTCTTCTCCTTCATCGAGGCCGCGACCGTCCATAGCGCTCTCTACGACAACATCTCCCTCGAGGACACCATCAGGGACATGCGCATACTCATCCAGGGGCTCAGGATAGCCTGAGCAGTTCTGCCGAGCGGATGGCGATCCCCTTCACGGGCGCCGCCCGCCGCGGCGAGGCAGCGCTTACGTACCTGCGGCGCTTATGCCCCTACCGCGCCTCCGCCTTGGGATACGAGCAATCCTGAGTTCTATAGTAAAATTTCAATGCTTGACAGCATAAAAATTTGCCTCCTACACTATCCAGGCTCGGCGTTGCCGGCTCTACGGGTTCGGGCGGGGCCTACCCGTAAAAATGTCGAAGACCTGGAACGTACTGTTTCACCGATCCCTCGGAGGTACCGATGAACGCACGCACTCGTCTCTTAGCCCTAGCTATCGCGCTCCTTATCCTTGGCGCCGGATCTGCCTTCGCGGCCGGCGGCAAGGAAGGCGGCGCAGGCAAGGCCGCCAATGTCGACACGCTCGTCGTCGCCATGGGCGCCGACGCTCGCTCGCTCGACCCGCATGCCACCAACGACCAACCATCCGCGAGAGTCATGAAGCAGGTCTATAACCGCCTCATGTACCAGGCGGAAGACCTCTCCATCACGACCGACCTTGTAGATTCCTACAAGGTCGTATCCGACACGGTCTATGAGTTCAAGCTCAAGCCAAACGTGAAGTTCCATAACGGCGAAACCCTCTCCTCCGCCGACGTGAAATTCACCTTCGAGCGAATGGTCGCGAACAAGGCCCCCGCCGCCTTCCTCGTCGCGCCGCTCGATCGAGTCGAGGTCATCGACGCGCTCAACTTCCGCATGGTGCTGAAGTTCCCATTCGGTCCCTTCATCACCCACCTGGCCCACACCGCTACGAGCATCCTGAACGAGAAGGCCGTCAAGGCCGCCGGCGCCGATTACGGTCGCAACCCCGTCGGCACCGGGCCCTTCAAATTCGCGGAGTGGAAGGCCGGCGATTCAATGACGCTGACCCGCTTCGACGGCTACTACGCCGGTCCCGCCAAGTCAAAGAACATTCGCTTCCGCTTCATCCCCGAGGACGCCAACAGGGCGATCGCCCTGGAGACCGGCGAGGCCGATATCATCTACGATGTCGGTCCCAACGACTTCAAGAAGCTCGAGACCATACCCGAGGTCAAGGCCAGCCGCATAGCCGGCCTGACTACCTTCTACCTCGGCTTCAACATGGCCAAGAAGCCCTTCGACGATATCAGGGTCCGCAAGGCCATAAACATGGCGGTAGACGTTGCCACGGCTACTCGCGTCGCCTTCGAGGGCTTCGCAGTACCAGCCAAGGGCCCGCTGGCCCCGACCGTCCAGTTCGCCCGCGGCGATCTGCCCGGCTATAAGTACGACGTGGCCGCCGCCAAGAAGCTCCTGGCCGAGGCTGGCTTCCCGAGCGGTTTCAAGACGAGTATCTGGACCAACAACAACCCTGTCCGCATCAAGTACGCCGAGATCTTCCAGGAGCAGCTCCGCCAGGTCGGCATAGAGGTCAAGATCGAGATCATGGAATTCGCCCCCTACCTGGATCGCACCGCCCTCGGCGAGCACGACATGTTCATGCTCGGCTGGGTGGCCGTGACCGGCGACGCCGACTACGGCATGTACTCGCTCTTCCACTCCTCGCAGTTCGGCGATGCCGGCAATCGCACCTTCTACAAGAACCCTAAGGTAGACGAGCTCCTCGACATCGGCAAGAAGAGCCCCTCCCCCGACGCTAGGCGCAAGGCTTACTACGAGGCCCAGGGCCTGGTCTTCCAGGACGCGCCGTGGGTATTCCTAGCCTTCCGCGAGGACCTAGCCGCGACCAGGGCCTACGTCAACGGCTTCGTACCGCACGCCGCCGGCCACCATAATCTCTACAAGGTCTACAACCAGTAAGGAAGCCCGAGCGGGGCTTCCGACCAGCCTACCTTTGAACGCTCGCCCCGGCCCGTGCCGGGGCGAGGTTTATCCCCCAACGAGGAATCGATGCACAAGTACATACTCAGGAGAGTATTGCTCCTCCTGCCCGTGATGCTGGGAGTGTCATTCGTCGTCTTCACGATCATGTTCTTCACGCCGGGAGACCCGGCCAAGATCATGCTCGGAGAGCGGGCCCCGGCCGAGGAAGTGGCGCTCCTTAGGACCGAGATGGGCCTCGACGATCCCTTCATCGTCCAGTTCGCCAACTTCGTCAAGAACGCGCTTCGGGGCGACCTCGGTCGCTCGCTCGTGACAAAGCAGCCGGTTTCAGCAGAGATATGGGCGCGCTTCCCGGCGACGCTGCAGCTATCGGCCTCGGCGGTCCTCATAGCCATCCTCATGGGCATACCCATAGGCATCATCTCGGCCACAAAGCAGTACTCGGCCTTCGATATGATAGCCATGGTGATAGCCCTGCTAGGCGTCTCGATGCCCAACTTCTGGCAGGGCATGATGATGATACTGCTCTTCTCGATAACGATACGGGTACTGCCGTCCGGAGGCTACGGAACCCTGGCCCACCTGGTCATGCCCGCCTTGACGATAGGCACGAGCGCGGCGGCAGTGATCACGCGCATGACCCGCTCGAGCATGCTCGAGGTCGTACGGCAGGACTACATCAGGACGGCCCGGGCCAAGGGCTTATCCGAGAAGGTCGTCATCAATCGCCACGCGCTCAAGAACGCCCTCATCCCCATCGTCACGGTCATCGGGCTCCAGTTCGGCGCGCTGCTAGGTGGCGCGGTACTGACGGAATCCATCTTCTCCTGGCCGGGAGTTGGTCGCTTCATGGTCGACGCCATCAGGACGAAGGACTTCCCCTCCGTCCAGGGAGGCGTGCTCATGCTAGCCCTGGCCTTCAGCGTAGTGAACCTGGTAGTAGACATCCTCTACGCCTTCATCGACCCGCGCATCAAGGCGCAGTACAAGTGAGGATTTAAGATGCCAAGCAGCAATCAGGCCCGGGCGGGGAGCCCGCTCGCGGAGTCCGATTCGGTCAAGCGCCGCAAGCAATGGGGCGAGGTCTGGCGCCGCCTCAGGCGAAACAAGATGGCCATGTTCGGCCTGGCCATCATCGCGTTGATAGTCGTCTCGGCTATCACCGCCGATTGGATAGCGCCCTACGACTATCGAGTCCAGAACCTCGATAGGATATCCCAGAAGCCGAGCCGCGAGCACATACTCGGGACCGACGACCTGGGAAGGGACATTCTGAGCCGCATCATCCACGGCACGCGAACCTCGCTCCTCGTCGGCTTCATATCGGTCAGCATATCCGTAGTCGTAGGCGGCACCCTCGGCGCGCTTGCGGGTTTCTACGGCGGCAGGCTCGACAACGTCATCATGAGGGCGATGGACGTGCTCCTCGCCATTCCGTCGATACTCCTGGCGATAGCGATAGTCAGCGCCTTCGGCGGAGGCATCATCAACGTGATGATAGCCGTAGGAATCAGCTCGATGCCGAGCTACGCTCGCATCGTGAAGGCCTCGGTGATTTCCGTGAAGGAGAACGAGTTCATAGAGGCTGCCAGGGCCATCGGCGCGAGCGACTTCAGGATCATCCGCAAGCACATCATCCCCAACTCCATGGCTCCCATAATCGTGCAGAGCACGCTCGGCGTGGCGGGCGCGATCCTGTCCGCGGCGGGACTCTCGTTCATAGGCATGGGTATACAGCCTCCGACGCCGGAATGGGGCGCGATGCTTTCAAACGGCCGCTACATAATCCGGACAGCCTGGCACGTTGCCACCTTCCCCGGATTAGCCATCATGCTGACCATCTTCGCCTTGAACCTTCTCGGCGACGGACTCAGGGACGCCCTTGATCCGCGGCTCAAGACCTGACGGGGGAACCATGGAAGACGTTTTGCTAACCATCGAAGACCTCAGGGTCGAGTATCGCACCCAGGACGGCACGGTCCACGCGGTCGAGGGGCTATCGCTCGAGGTCGACAAGGGAGAGACCCTCGGCCTCGTCGGGGAGACCGGCGCAGGCAAGACCACCACGGCGCTCTCGGTCATGCGGCTCGTGCCGAACCCTCCCGGCGTCGTGACGGGCGGGCGTGTGCTCTTCAAGGGACGGGACCTGCTCAAGGAGCCGGAGGAAGCCATGCAGCGGCTGCGCGGCAACAAGGTCTCGATGATTTTCCAGGACCCGATGACCTCGCTCAACCCGGTACTTACCGTCGGCTTCCAGATAGAGGAGGTCCTCGCCCTGCACCAAGGGCTATCCAAGAAGGCCGCGGCCCAGAAGGCCTCCGAGATGCTCGCCCTGGTCGGCATTCCGGCCGATCGCGCGGCCGACTATCCACACCAGTTCTCCGGCGGCATGAAGCAGCGCGTCGGCATAGCCATCGCCCTCGCCTGCAACCCGGAGCTCCTCATCGCCGACGAGCCTACCACGGCGCTCGACGTGACCATCCAGGCCCAGGTACTGGACCTCATGAAGAAGCTCCGGGACGAGCTCGGGACCTCGATGGTGCTCATAACGCACGACCTGGGGATCGTCGCGGAGGTCTGCGACAAGGTAGCCATCATGTACGCAGGCAAGGTCGTCGAGCACGCCGACGTACGGAGCCTCTTCACTGATCCGCGGCACCCCTATACCCAGGGCCTCCTGGCATCGATACCCAGCCTCGACGAGGAAGTAAGCCGCTTGAGCCCGATCAAGGGACTCATGCCCGACCCGACCGACCTCCCGCCGGGCTGCGCCTTCCACCCTCGATGCCCGAAGGCCAAGCCGGAGTGCTCGACCAGGATACCCGCTAAGACCAGGCTCAAGGACGGCCACGAGGTCCACTGCGTACTCTACGAGGGCGCCGACGCCGGCGCTGGGAAGGACTGACGTATGCCCGAAGCTCTCCTAGAGGTCAAGAACCTCAAGAAATTCTTCCATACGAAGAAGGGACTCCTTAAGGCCGTAGACGACGTCTCGTTTTCCATTCCCCACGCCAAGACCCTGGGGATCGTCGGAGAGTCCGGCTGCGGCAAGACGACCACGGGCCGCGCGGCCATACGCCTCGTCGAGGCGACCGAGGGAGAGATACTCTTCAACGGAAGGGATATCAGGAAGCTAAGCCATAGGGAGATGCTCGAGGTCCGCAAGGATATGCAGATCATCTTCCAGGATCCCTTCGCCTCGCTCAACCCCCGCCAGGCGCTGAACGAGATCATCGGGGAGCCGTTGGAGATCTTCAAGATCGGGGATAAGGCCGAGCGGTCCGAGCGCGTCCGGGAACTCATGGAACTCGTGGGGCTATCGCCCAGGCTGGTGAACGCCTACCCCCACGAGCTAGACGGGGGACGCAGGCAGCGCATCGGCGTCGCCCGGGCGCTCTGCCTGAACCCTAAGTTCGTGGTCTGCGACGAGCCCGTTTCCGCCCTCGACGTTTCCATCCAGGCCCAGATCCTCAACCTGCTCCAGGATCTCCAGGATAGGCTCGACCTGACGTACATGTTCATCTCCCATGACCTCTCGGTGGTCAAGCATATATCGGACAGGATAGCGGTTATGTACCTAGGCAAGGTCGTAGAGGTGACGGAGTCCAATCAGATCTTCAGGAATCCCCTCCATCCCTATACGCAGGCCCTGCTCTCGGCAATACCCTTACCCAAGGTGGACGTGAAGCGCGATAGGATCATCCTTGAAGGCGACGTACCGAGCCCGGTCAATCCGCCCGAGGGCTGTATCTTCGCCGGCCGCTGCAGGCATGTCATGCCCAAGTGCAAGGAGAAGGCGCCGGCCCTCAAGGAGGTAGCTCCCGGCCATGAGGTCAAGTGCTACCTTCACCACGACCTGCCCCACCAGGCCTAGCCGAGGCTAGGAAGCTTAGGGGCGCGCCCCGGGCCGAACGGCCCGGGGCTTATTTCTGAAGGGGAATCCCGCAGAAGGACGAGATAGCCGAGCCTATGGCCTCGAGGGCCTCCCTATCGCGATGCGAGCCGTCCTCGAGCACTATGCGCCGAGGCTCGTCGCCGCCGAAATCGAGGAGGAGAACCGCCCGGCCCTTGCGGAGGAGCTCGGGCACGACCGGATCGCGAGAGAAGGGTCCGGTATCCTCCGGCGCGTTGGGTCCGGACACGACCCTCAGGATGACGCCCTTGAGCTCCGAGAGAGGCCAGGCCCTGGCCGCAGCCAAGCAGGCGAAGCCTCGCCTCCTGAGGACTCGGCCGGAGGGTCGGTCGAAGCGCCAGGCATCATCGTAGAGCGCCACGGCGGCCCCTACGACGGCCAGCGCGGACATGGCCGAGGAGAATTCCCCGAGCGCGACCATGCCCGAGATCATGAAGACGGCGATGGCGCCGAATAGAACCCGTCCCGCCGGCTTATACCCCAGCGATAGGACGTCGGGATCCTTTGCGCGCACGTATAGCCTTAGGATCATGGGCCCTCCACCTCCGGTGCCAGGCGCGGAGGCGCTCCGCGCTAGACGGCGCATCCTAGTACGGGAGCCATGGCCGCTGCAAGCGGGAGGAGCTAGGCTTGACCGTTCATCCGCTCCCAGACCTCCCGCTGCCGCAGGTACTCGGGGAAGCGAGGAGGGCGGCCCTGGGCCTCCCGGAGGAAGGCCAGGGACCGGGCCTCGCTCGCCTCCACCTCCGATACGAGCAGGGCTCCTCGCTCGCCGCGGGCCGCCTGGCCGCGCAGCTCCGCGTAGATCTCGCGTAGCTTGGCGCCATAGTCATCGATATCGAGCATGGCGGCCTGGTAGCGCGACAGGGCGGCGAGTTCCGAGGGCCTGAAGGCGTCCTGGCTGCGCAGCTCCAGCCATTCTAGGATGAAGCGCCTGAGGTTCTTCTCCAGGTATCCGAGGAAATCTTTCTTGGCCTCGGCTGGGGGCCTATGGTCTATGGTCAGGTCCGGATCGTTGACGAACCAGGCCGCCAGGCCCCCGTGGCCGTGGGCCAGGGCCAGCCGGGCGGCGAGGAGCAGGGAGAAATCCTCGCCGCGGGGCACCCCGAGCGGATAGAAGACCCGCCTCGCGAAGTCGCGCCTGATGATCATGTTTCCGCCGAAGCCGAAGAGCGTCTCGACCGGTTCCCCGGCTTTCTCGAGCCTGGCCATGTCGGCGTCCATGCTGGAGAACTTGGGCCAGCTCGCGAGGTCGTCCCGGTTGGTTATGCGTATGGTACCGTGCTTCTCGTAGGGCGCGGTGAAGAGCTGCCTGTCGGGGTGATCCCTTAGGAGCCTGTCTAGCCGCATGAAGTAGCGGGGCGGCACGAGCTCGTCGTCGTCGATCTGGACGATCGCGTCGGCGCCGCGGCGGAGCGCCTCGATGAGGCCGAGGTTCCTGATCTCGGGGTAGCCCGAGACGGAGAAGAAGCGACGTTCCTCGGGAGAGGCCTTAGCCGCCAGGGCCTCGACGTCGCCCGCGGTCAGGACCTCGACGGGAAGGCCGAGTCCGCCGGCGGCGGCCTCGATAGACGCGTCGACGGCCGCCCGTATGGCCGCGTCATGATCGGAGCTGCCGTCCACGGCCAGCGCGAAGACGAGGCAGGCCAGGTCGAGCCCGCTGGGCCGTTCGGCCCGGACCAGGCTCAGGATGGTCGCCGGCAGGGTAGCCTCCGCGGCGAAGGCGTCGAGCGCCGTCGGGTGGTCGAAGCCGTGGGGTTCGCCCCTCCTCGCGCTGACGTGGCAGTTGACTACTACGATGATCCTCATGCTTCCTCCGAGAGCCGTATCCGCAGCAAGGCCGGCACCTTCCTGGCCACGCCGGCGGGATTATTGTCAGATGGCGATGGAACCGACAGGAGGGTCGAGACCCCCGCCCCGGTAGCGTACAGCATGGCCGAGGCCCCGCCGTCCAGGTTGACGAGGAAGTCGAGCCTCTCCCCTAGCCGCTCCGCCAGGCCCAGCGCCAATGAGGCGAGCTCGGCGAAGGTAGCCCCCTCGGACAGGGCGGAGCGGCCCGAGACGCAGAGCGCCAAGACCTTACCGGAGGCGGTGGCGCCTACGCAGCAGCGCGGTTGCCTGACGCCGGAAAGCAGCTGGGTCTCCTGGGTCTCCATCGATAGCGGATTCTCCCAACCCTCGGCCCGGAGCCTTCGGGCGGCGGCCTCGTCGTCGGCGCATAGGTTGAGGCCCCCGAGCACGAGGGCGTTGAGGCCTCCCGTCATCCACTCCACCCGTTCCTTGGGACAGGGCAGTCCCTCCCAGTCCACCTGCCAGCGCGGCGCCGGGCCCAGGTCGAGAGGGCCTTCGCTCACGACGACGACGCCGAAGGCCGGTACCGCCGCTGGGCCAGGACCGCTCGCCCGGACCTGGTCGTGGACGAGCGTCGTGCACCAGCGCCGCCCGCCCACCGAGCGCGGCCCGCCGTCCGGGCGGAAGAGGCCGAGGGCGCTAGGATCCTCGGGATCCAGGGTAGGCCCCTCGAACGCCAGCCGGGTACGCCCGTCGCTTGAGCACAGCCGTACGGCCGCGGGGACGTAGTCGCCGGCGAAGAGGCGCCCGTCATCGCTCCGCCCGAGGAGGGCCTTACGGTAGAGCGGCAGCGACTCGAAACCGGGCGCGGTGCGGCGCTCGAGGATGTAGTCGAGCATGAAGCGGCGCCAGGGCTCCGCGCCCTTCAGAAGGCCGGGCGACCGGGCGAGCAGGTTATCGGTCATGTAGTAGTTGAAGCTAAGGAGCAGCGAGCGCCCTGGCTCGTCGCCCAGGGCATGCGACTGGTGCAGAAGCAGAGCCACTCCGTGAATCGGGGTGTCGCCGACGTGCTGAAGCTGCTCGCCGCCGAGATCACCAAGGACATCGGCACGCCCTTCCGCGATCTGGACGCCATCGACATGGCGCTG
>CAZNNA010000020.1:6589-9548 GCA_964573825.1 uncultured Treponemataceae bacterium | reverse complement strand
CCTGGCTCGTCGCCCAGGGCATGGCCCGGCTCGCCGTCGCTCGAGTCGCCCGGGGCCGTCATAGCGCCGTAGTACTCCGGCCCGACGCCTATCGTCCCGGCCAGGGCCCAGGCGGCGTGTACGACTCCGGGCCCGGGCGCCTCCGCCGGCGCCCAGCCCTCGTTCCTGCTCCGGAAGCCGGCGCTTACCTCGGGCCAAGCCGGGGCTAGGGGCAGGCGACCGCCGAGAGGGTAAAGGCCCGCGCGCTCCCTCTCGGGTACGGCCTCGCCCCAGTACTGGAAGCGAAAGCCCCCTATAGGACGGCCGGAGGGACGTAGCAGGGCTCCGTACGCGCTGTTCGGGGGGTACGCGATGCCGTCGTCGGCCGAACGGTTAGCGGCATGCAGCACCGCGCCGTACCAATCGGCGTCGTCGAGCAGGGTGACGGAGGGGATGCCGAGGGCGATCAAGGCGTACGCGTAGCGTAGGTCGGCGCAGGCGACGACCTGCCCCGGCTCGGCGAGGGCCTCGAGGTCGGACGGCTCGAGGGACCACCAGGGCGCCAACCTGAGCGAGGCTCGACGTTCGACCGCGAGGGGCCAGGCTCCGAGCGGGGGCCCGAGCGCGAGGCGGGGCTCCGCTCCCCCCCCGGCCAGCCTCGCGGCGGCGGACGCGAGCTCGGGCGCTAGGTACGGCCGATCGCAATCGGGTACGACCACGAGCCTAGCCCCCCCGGGAACGGTTCGCAGGAGTGCGGCCGCCTTCGGGTCGACGATCGCATCCGTCGGCGTTGCTCGGGGAGCCAGGCAGCCGTAGTCGAGCTCGGCCGGCGAGAACAGGGAGCCCTTGAGCTCGCGGAAGCGCTGGACGAGGCCGAAAGGGCTCTCCTCGTCCCAGGCTCGGCCCTGGGTCTCGAAGGCCTCGACCATAGCCGCCTCGTAAGCCGCCAGGCGCTCGTCGCCCGAGGCCGGTCCTGCGAGCCGGGCGAGGCTCGCGTCCCGCGCGAGCGGAGCGCCCTCCGGGGCGTCTAGCGTAATGGAGTATTCGGCGCAGATGAGGCGTCTATACCACTTGGTACCCTTGTAGGCCCTCATGGCGCATGGCAGGGCTAGGCTCATTCCTTGAGGCCCCCGGAGGTGAGTCCCGAGACGATACGCTTCTGCAGCGCGAGGACCAGGGCGATGAGCGGTATCACTATGACCGTGGAGGCGGCCATGATGGTGCCCCAGGGTATGTAGCTATCGGATTCGTATAGCTTGAGGCCCACGGTGACGAGCCTTACGCGTATGGGATTGAGCACCAGGGCGAAGAGGTACTCGTTCCATACCTGTATGAAGGCCAGTATGCCCACGGTGAAGACGCCCGGCGCAGCGAGCGGCATGACTATGCCAGCGAAGCAGGTCCAGGGGCCGGCCCCGTCTATCTCCGCCGCCTCCTCCAATTCCGCGGGGATGGACTGCATGTAAGGCACCAGGAACCAGATGGTCAGGGTCAGGGCGAAGAGCGTATTAACTATAACCAGGCCCAGGTGCGAGTTAAGGAGCCCCATGCCGCGCACGATCGAATAGATGGGATTGACTATGACGATCGGCGGCAGGAGCGAGACCGATAGCACGGTGATGAGCACCGGCCCCTTGCCCCGTACCTTGGTTCGCGCCAAGGCGTAGGCCGCCATGCTACCGAGCGCCATGGAGGCGAGCGTCGCCAGGATCGATACGATGACGCTGTTGCCCAGGTACTCGAGCAGGGGCCTCGCGCTGAAAGCCTTGCGGTAGTTATCGAGCGTATAGGCGTCCGGGAACCAGGTCAGCGAGAAGATATCCTTCTCGAGCTTGAAGGAGTTGAGCACCTGCCAGAAGAAGGGGAAGCCTATGGTAGCAACGAAGAAGGCCGCGAAGGCGTAGAAGCCTATCATGCCCGCTGTCCTGCGCCTCATCGGACGCCTCCCCCGGCTCCGCGCTCCACCTTGTCGCGGAGCACGCCTAGGAAGCAGACGGCCATGACGCAGGTCACTATCATGGTGAAGCTCGCGAGGGCGGAGCCGTAGCCGTAGTTGCCCGCGTCGAAGTAGGTCCGCAGGGTGAAGAGCGTCAGCGACTCGGTGGCGTTGCCCGGGCCGCCGTTGGTCAGGGCTACGATGATGGTGTAGACCTTGAAGGACTGGATGAGCCTGAAGAGCACGGCCGTGGCGAGCACCGGCTTGAGGAGCGGCAGCGTTACCTTAAAATAACGAGTCGCCGGACTCGCCCCGTCGATATCGGCCGCCTCGAGCAGGCTGGCCGGTATGCCCTGCAGGCCCGCAAGCACCATGAGCGACACGTAGGGGGCCGTCTTCCAGACGTCCGCCAGCACGAGCACGGCCTTGGCCCCGGCGTCCCTGCTGAGCCAGGGTATGAAGCCGTCTATCAGCCCGGCGGAAGCCAGGAGCTGGTTCAGGACGCCGTACTGGTCGTGCACCATGAATTTCCACATGAAACCGCTGACGATGGTGGGAATGGCCCAGGGCACGAGCACGACCGCCCGGAGGAGTCCCCGCCCGGGGTAGTCCTTGTTCATCGCCTGGGCGAAGACGAGGCCCAGGGCCACCTCGAGGCCCACCGTAAGTACCGTGAAGAGCATGGTGAAGCCGAAGGCGTTCCAGAAGCGCTCGCTCGAGAGCATGGTAAGGTAATGCTTGAGGCCGACGAAGGCCATGGTCTCGCCGAACTGCAGCCGGTACTCGAAGAGGCTCAGGTAGAGCGTCTTAAGTACCGGGTAGACCGCGAAGACCGCGAACATGAGTATGGTTGGAGCCAGCAGTAGATATCCGAAGCGCGTCTTGCTCATTCCGGCGGTCCTCGCGTCGATGCAAGGGGCCGGGCGCGCGGCCCGGCCCTCGATTAACGTACGTTCGTCGGCCTAGCGGCCGACCTTCTCCATGGCTGCCTGGGCGTCTGCCAGGGCTCGGGCCGCGGTCTTGGCGCCCTTCATGGCGTTCTGG
>CAZNNA010000020.1:0-6579 GCA_964573825.1 uncultured Treponemataceae bacterium | reverse complement strand
CCCGATATCTCCGCGTAGAACGGGGACTTGGGCCTCGGCGCAGCCGTCGTGAAGATCTCGGGGAACATGGCGTAGAAGGGATAGGCCGCTAGGATATCCTTATCGGCGTAGAGGCTCGTCCGCGCGGGCAGGAAGGTGTCCTTGAGAGCGTGGAGCTTCTGGGCGTACTCGCTCGCGTAGAATTTCATGAAGAGGGCGGCGGCTTCCTTGTGCTTGGAGTTCTTGTTAAGGAAGAGCTGCCAGCCGCCGAGCACGCTGACGCCGCGGTAGCCCTGCGGCCCCTTGGGCAGCGGGGCTACGCCGAGCTTGCCCGCGACGGAGGAATTCTTGGGATCCTGCCCCATCGCGTAGGCCTTGGGCCAGGCGCGCATGAAGACCTGCTTGCCCTGGAACATGGAGGCCCGGGCGTCGCCGGAGCCGTAGGCGAGCACGCCCTCTGGCATGAGGCGCTTGGCATAGGCGTCCGCCATCATCTGGAGCATCTCGACGTTCCGGGCGGAGTCAATGACTATCTTGCCGTCGGGAGCTATGACGGCTCCTCCGTTGGAGTAGAACCACTCGACGGCGTTACAGGTCATGCCCTCGCCGTTGGCCAGGGAGCCTACGAGGGCGTAGAGGCCGCCGCCCTCCTTGGCGTTGATATCGGCGGCGGTCTTCCACAGCTCGTCGTAGCTGGCCGGCACCTTCTTGCCGTACTTGGCCAGGAGGTCGCTACGATAGTAGAGCACCCCGGCGTCCGTCCGGAAGGGCACTCCCCAGACCTTTCCGTCATAGCTCGCCGCGTCTATCATGCCGGGCAGGAAGGCCCTGCGCTCGCTCTCGGGGAAATACGCGTCCAAGGGCTCGATGAGGCCGGAGGCGGCGAAGGTCGCCGTCCAGGTCACGTCGGCATTGAAGAAGTCTATGGAGTCGTCGCCGCCGCGAAGCACGATGAGGAGCGCCTGGAGCTTATCGCTCGTCGCCTCCGGAAGCTCCACGACGTTGATCCTGATATCGGGATAGGCCTTATTGAACTCGGCGACTATCTCCGACTGCGTGTTGTTGAGCGTCGCAGCGTGGGCGTACCAGTTCAGGGTCACCGGTCCCGCCGAGGCGGCTTCCTTCGAGCCGGTAGCCCCGACGCCTACCACGATCGCCGCGAGCAGTACCAAGGCGCACAGCCGTGCTTTCATTGCGCATCTCCTTTACGGTAGCAATATGGAATCAGGCAATACGCAATATATTGCGCTTTTGCTTGACATTAAATACATTATATTACATTATATCATGGCTTGCAACTCATGTTTTGCATACTCATCGATTTCTTATAGTACCGCTAAGGAGCCACCATGAGTCCTGACGGGATAGCGTTCTTCTTGAAGGCCCTGCGCACGCAGGCGGGCCATTCGCAGCAGCGGGTCGCCGAGGCTCTGGGCATTCCGCTCAGGACCTACCAGAGCTGGGAGCGCACGTACCAGTCGAGCGCGGCCAATCTCTTCAGCCTAGCCGACTACTACGGGGTCTCCCCGGAACGCTTCTTCGCGGCCCTGGCCGAGTCGCGGGGGCGGACCTCGACCGACGCGGGTACCGACGCGCCGGCTCGCGCCGCGGCCCTGCTCGGGCTAGGGCGGACCGTGGCCGCGCTGGCGCTATCCGGTGCCGGCCGGGACGAGATACTGGAGAGCCGCCCCGAGCTTGCCGAGGAGCGCGACATCGACTCGGCGATTGAGGCCGCGATACTCGACGAGTACTTCGCCTCGCCCGCGGGTACGCCCTTCGCTCCCGCCGGTCGCAGCCCGGAGCTGGAGGCCAGGCTCGTCTCCCTGCTCGGCCTAGACGCGGCGAGGGTCGTCGTCGTCGACGCCTCCGGGTACCGCCTCCAGGCGCTACGCGAGATGGCGCTCGCGCCTTACGGGGCCGCCTTGATACGGGCCTGGGGCGAGGGCAAGCCGCTCCTCAGGCTCGGCATAAGCAACGGCTATACGATAGCCCGCATACTTGACGCCATACCCCGCTCGGCCTCCGGGCCCCTGAGCCTCTTCCCCCTCAACTTCACCCAGACGCCGGCCGACTTCACCGTGTCGACGACATCGCTCATATCGTCGTTCCTCTACCGCCACGAGGGCCGTTGCGCCGAGCACAGGCTCATGGGCGAGGACGAGGTCTACGGCGCCCTCATGCTGGCCGACGCGGCCCTCCTCGGGATAGGTACGCTCAAGCAGCAGGGGCTCTACTCGCGCATGATAAGCGCGACGCTAGGCCAGGCCTATCTCGACGGCGTCCTAGCCGCCGGGGCGATAGGCGACTTCAACTACTATCCCATAGGCCGGGACGGCCTGCGGCTCGACTTTCCCGAGCTCGTCGCGCCCCTGGGCTCGGGTAGCCGGGAGGCCCTGATCAAGTCGGCCGAGCTCGAGCAGCTCGCCAGGAAGGCTGACCGCAACCGTCCCGTGGCGGTGGCCGCCGCCGGCGCGCACAAGGCCGAGCTCGTACGCCTCGTCGCCGAGCGCGGCTACGTCAACACCCTGCTCGTCGATTCCAGCCTCGCGGAGGCCCTGGCGAACGAGTAATCGCTCGCCTATACTTAGGCGCACCCTGTTTCTCCCCGGAGGCTAGCGGTGTCAGGTACTCGTCCGTCGCTCGGCATCGGCGCCAAGGTCGTGCTCACCTTCGCGGGACTCTGGGCCCTCGGCTCGATCGCCTTCACCGTCTCGGCCTATAGGCGGAGCTCCTCGTCGCTCATCGACGCCGAGCGGGTACGCATACGCGACCTGGCCGCGGCCGGCGCCCTCCTCGTGCCGGCCGACAAGCATGCCCAGCTACGGACTAGCGGCGACCAGGGCGGCGAGGCCTATAGGGAAGTCGTGGCCGCCCTCCGCGCCATCCGCGACGCTGGAACCGACATCGAGTACGCCTATACGCTCCGGGCGTACGATGACGGTAGCGTCGCCTTCATAGCAGACGCCGAGGAGGCGGAGCCGTCTCTCCTCGGGGACCCCTGCGAGGTCGTCCCTCCCCTACTCGCGAGCGTCATGGGCGACCTAGGCGAGGCGATGGCCGAGCGGGACTTCTATACCGACGATTGGGGAACCTTCCTGACCGGCTTCGCTCCGCTCCGTGCCTCAGACGGCAGGCTCGACGGCATACTATGCCTGGACCTTTCCCTTAAGGACGTCCAGGCGACCCTCTCGACGCAGCTACGGGATATGCTCGTCATACTCGGCCTCGTCTCCGCTATCTTCCTGCCGGCGTCGGCGCTGCTGGCGTTGACGCTGGTCCGGCCAATCCGCCGCATGACCGCAGCCCTGCTCTCCCTGGACTCAGGCGGCGTGACCGACCTGACCTTACGCTTCGAGCGGCGCTCGGGCGACGAGATAGGCCGCATGGCCGCGGCCCTCGACCAGACTTTCGCCAAGGTGGCGGGCCTGGCCTCGTCTATACGTGCCCAGGCCGAGGCCCTCAAGCGCCAGGGCTCGGAGCTGTCGGCGGCCATGAACGAGACCGCGGCCGCGGCTAACGAGATCAGCGCTACCGCCGGAAACGCCAGCAGGCTATCCCAGACCCAGAAGAAGGCGGCGTCCGACGCCGTGTCCGCCATCGGCCACATCCGAGAGAGCGTCGCGCGGCTAGATAAGCACATAGACGCCCAGTCGGAGAGCGTCGAGCGTTCAAGTACGGCTATAGAGGAGATGCTCGCCAACGTATCGGTGGTCGCCGACTCGCTAAGCAAGAATTCCGCCAACGCCTCCGAGCTATCCGAGGAGGCCGACGTAGGCAGGTCCGAGCTCGAGTCGGTCTCGGCGCGCATACTCGACGTGGCGAGCGAGTCGGAGAGCCTCCTCGAGATAAGCTCGGTCATCCAGGGCATAGCCAGCCAGACGAACCTCCTGGCCATGAACGCCGCCATAGAGGCGGCCCACGCGGGCGAGTCCGGCAAGGGCTTCGCCGTGGTGGCGGACGAGATACGGCGCCTGGCCGAATCCTCCGGAGAGCAGTCCAAGACCATTTCCTCGTCGCTCAAGAGCATGCGCCTGGCCATGGACGGCATATCCGAGGCGGCGCGGGCCGTCCTTAGGCGCTTCGAGGGCATCCACGACCGGATACGGTCCCTATCGTCGAGCGAGGAGGGCATACGACGGGCCATGGACGAGCAGGACGCCGATAGCCGTGGACTCCTCGAGGCGATCGGGCGCCTCAGGGATATAGCCGCCGGCGTCGACGCGGAATCGGGCGAGATGCTCACCCAGAGCGGTACGGCCCTGGCCGAGAGCGAGCGACTCGGCCGCCTATCGGCCGAGGTCGAGGGAGGGATGGCCGAGATGGCCGCAGGTTCAGAGGAGATAGCAATGGCCGTCAACGCCGTCAACGATCTCTCCAAGCGGACCGAGGAGGCCATCGCGGCGCTGCTCGACGAGGCCGCCCGCTTCAGGACGGCCTAGGCACCATAGCCTCCTTCAAGACTCCCTGAGTCTTGGAAAGGCCCCATCAGGTCTTCTTGATGTACTTCTTGGCGTCCAGGGCCACGGCGGCCACGATGATCACGCCCTTGATGATGTACTGGAAGTACTGGTCCATGCCTATGAAGGTCATGCCGTAGCTTATGACCGTGAACATGAGTACGCCGGCGATGGCCCCGGAGACCTTGCCGATGCCGCCGGAGAACGATATGCCGCCGACGACGCAGGCCGCTATGGCGTCGAGCTCGTAGCCGAAGCCCGTGGCGTTGTTGGCGCTGCCGATGCGGGCCGCCTCCAGGAAGCCGCCTATGCCGTAGAGCGCTCCCGCGAACACGTAGGCCAGCACCAGGGTCTTCCCGACGTTGACGCCCGACACCTTGGCCGCCTCCGGGTTGCCGCCCACCGCGTAGAGGTTCTTCCCGAAGACGGTCTTGTTCCAGAGCACCCAGACGATGACGCTGATGACGGCAGCGTAGATGACCAGGTTAGGTACGCCTAACGTCTGGCCGATGACGAAGTCGGTGTAGCGGGTATCGAAGCCCCCTATGGGTTGGGGCCCCGGGGCGCCCGAGGCGAAGTAGATGGATAGTATCCCGTACAGCGTTATCATCATGCCGAGCGTCGCCAGGAAGGGATGGATCTTGAACTTGGCGACGACCCAGCCGTTGATGCCGCTGAAGAAGGCGCAGACGGCCGCGGCGGCCAGGAGCGGCACGAAGAGCGGCAGAGGCGCAAGGTCGGGGTAGAAGCGCGACGCGTAGTCGGTCCGCTGCAGGAGCGACCCCGCTATGACCGAGGCGAAGCCGACCATGCGGCCGAGCGACAGGTCGGTGCCCTGGGTTATGATGATGCCGCCGACGCCGAACGCCAGGATCAGCCTCACGGCGCTCTGGGTCAGGATGTTCTTGAACACGAATAGCGACAGGAACGCCGGTTCCTTGATGATGATGAACGCGATGATAAGGAAAATCACTATATAGATGGCGTTCTTGACGAGGAGATCCTTCCATCGGTCCTTGCCCACGCTCGCCTTCCTCTCCTGCTCGGCCCCTCTCATACTTCGGCCTCCCTGGTGTCGTTAAGGTATTTCGTGGCCAGGTGGAAGATCTCCTCCTGGCTCGAGGTCTTCGGATCCACGATGCCGGCGACCCGCCCGTTGCTCATGACGAGTATCCGGTCGGAGACGCCTATGAGCTCGGGCATTTCCGATGATACGAATATAACAGACTTGCCCTCGGCCGCCAGGCGGTCGATAAGCTGGTAGATCTCGTACTTGGCTCCTACGTCTATGCCGCGCGTCGGCTCGTCCAGGAGGAGCACGTCCGGCCTCGTGAGGAGCCAGCGGCCGATGATGACCTTCTGCTGGTTCCCGCCGGACAGCGAGCGCAGCGGCTCCCTGCGGCTCGGCGTCTTGATGCGCATGGCCTTGACCTGCCCGTCCGCGTCCTTCTCCATCTTCGCGTCGGAAAGGAAGCCGAGCCGGTTGGTGTAGGAGCGCACGTTGGCGATGGTCGTATTGAAGGTCACGTCGGCCATCGGATAGATGCCCGTCTCCCGGCGTTCCTCCGTCAGGTAGGCCATGCCGCTGCCTATGGCCTTGATGGGTCCCCGGGGCTCGTAGGGCCTGCCGTTGAGCGTGACCTCGCCCGACACCCTCGTTCGCAGGCCGAAGATCGACTCCACGAGCTCTGTGCGGCCGGCGCCGACGAGCCCGGCTATGCCGAGTATCTCTCCCTCCCGAAGATCGAAGGCGACGTCGCGTACCACGGGAGGGTACTTGGTCGACAGGTCCCTCACCGAAAGCTTGACCCCGCCCGGCCGGTTGGTCTTGGGAGGGAAGCGTTCCTCGAGGTCCCGCCCGACCATCATGTTGACGAGGCGGTCTATCGTCAGCTCGGAGGCTCGGGCCGTGCCGACGTACCTACCGTCCCGCAGCACCGTCACGTCGTCCGAGATCCTGAAGATCTCGTCCATCTTATGGGATATATAGATGATGCTTACGCCCTGCCCCTTAAGGACGCCTATGATGCGGAATAGCAGGTCCACCTCGTGCTCGGTCAGCGACGAGGTAGGCTCGTCGAGCACTATGATCTTGGCGTCGTAGGAGATGGCCTTGGCTATCTCGACCATCTGGCGCTGGGAG
>CAZNNA010000019.1:0-20031 GCA_964573825.1 uncultured Treponemataceae bacterium | reverse complement strand
GAAAGTCATTTTATTGATTTTGAAATGCTAGATGAAATTAAATTAATAAGACAATTCTTCTTCCCCTACGACGTAGGGCTATGGACAGAAAACCGGCAAATCCTCCCCGACCATTTCCGGCTAAATAGCACCGACTGTGACACTGAGGATCTTCATAAGATGATTGTTCATTATGCAAAACGTCAGAATAGAATTATCACTCAACAAGCTATTTCTATATTAGAAATAGGTGGGCGCAACCGGGCTCTCGATACTATCTTCGTGGAGCGGTTCTGGCGAAGCCTCAAGTACGAAGACATCTATCTCAAGGACTACCAGACGATGGAGGATCTAAAGCAAGGATTGAAGCGGTACTTCGGATTCTATAACAGCGAGCGGTTCCACCAATCGCTTGACTACCAAACGCCGGACACCGTCTATTGCTCTTGCTTTAAAGAGCAAGAGCAGAATCTGTTAGCGGTCGCATGACATTCAGGAAGGGCTTCCACCTATTATGTCTGGGATTGTGTGTTGACAGAAGGGCTCATCATAACTCCGGCGAACCCGGGGCGGTTCATTACATCGTTCGGGGAACAAAAGAAGTTTTGCAAGAGCCTCTAGAATCTGAGATTACCCTCTATGTTGAACAATCTCATAGTCGGGAAGGGCCTGTGCCATTCTTCAGGGCTCCGAATGCCGGAGTGCCGGCTAATTTATATCAGTAAAAGCATTTAATAGTACCGGGGACGGGGCTTGAACCCGTACGCGCCTTTCGGCACAAGGGATTTTAAGTCCCTGGTGTCTACCATTTCCACCACCCCGGCGCTTTCCGCCAGCGGCGGAACAGGTGCTGATGATAGCTAGGAGCCGCCCGAGCCGTCAAGTGTTGCACCTGAGGCACATCTAGCTATAAACTATGCCTCGGCGGGGATCCAATCCAGCCCCGCGCAAAGGGAAGCTTCCGATGAAAACCATTTTAGTAATCGACGATGAAACCATCATGCGCGAGATGATTGCGATGATGCTGGAGTCCCTGGGCTACGCCTCCATCGGGGCCGGATCGGCCGACGATGCATTAGCCGCCCTAGCCACAACACCCGTAGCCGCGATCCTCGTCGACGTGGTGCTGCCGGGTAAGAACGGCCTCGAGCTGGCGCTCGAGATAAACAAGAAATGGCCCAAGGTACCCCTTGTGCTGATTTCCGGCCGGGTGCCGACCGAGGCTGATTCCATTAAGAACTTTCACGGGCACTTCGGCATCAAGGGCTCGATCGCGAAACCCTTCACGCTGGAGCAGCTCGATGCGGCGCTCAAGGCGGCCATCGCGCCTTAGCCCCGACGGGCGACCCTCCGGGGCTTAGTGGACCCAGTGGGGGTATTCGAGGCTGCGAGAGGGGCTTCGAGGCCTATCGGGGGGCGCCCTTGCCTCCGTAGATGGATAGGGCCGCCCCGGCCGCCACCAAGGCCAGGCCCGCGAGGCGGCGCCAGGAGACCGGCTCGACGGGTGAGCCCAGGAGGCCGTAGTGGGAGAGGGCGGCCGAAGCGGTAAGCTGCCCGGCGAGAAGGAGCATTGTGAGGTTTGACGCTCCGATGCGCGGTATCGCCAGGTTGGTAAAGAGCGATATGGACGCGCCGATGACTCCGGCCAGGCCTAGCCAGGCCGGAACCGAGTAGGCGCGCTTGACGAAGTCCGGATCCTGACGCGTCGAGGCGGCTACCAGTGCAGTGGCGAGGCCCGCTATCCAGAAGACGACGTTGGCCATGCGCGCGTTACCCGAAAGTACGCCCGCGTAGGCATTCATGGCCATGTGGAGCGTTATTATGGCGCCGACTAACACGGTTACTGCGAACATCCCGAACCTCCTCGCTCGTACGCGGCCGTTATACGACGACGGACCGCCCCGAGGACAGGACATTTGTCTCGGCGAAGCATCCTCGCTTCCGCCTCTACCCGTGCTAGTCTCCGAGGCCGCGGAACGTGCCGGGGTCCGCTTAGCCATGCGCTCCTACTCCAGGGGCGAGACGCTCTTCTCGGCCGGCGAGGTGATCGGAGGTCTGCATGTCCTGGATTCGGGTCTCGTCGCCTCGCGAACCCTCCTCGAGAACGGCCGGGAGGTCCTGGTGGCCATAAACGGCCCGGGTGATACGCTCGGCGACCTGGAGTACTGCCTGGGGGGCGACGCGCTCTGCGCCGTCTCGGTCCTCGAGGACGCCGAGACCATCTGGGCCAGCCTCGGGGAACTCGATCGCATGGTCAGGCTCGACTACCGCTTGCCCCTTGCCTTCGCCCGCATCCTGGCGCAGCGCCTCCATCGCTCTAGCCGGCGCCTGACGACGGGCCTCGCCTATCCCTTGGAGTATTGCCTCCTCAAGGCCCTCCTCGGGCGCCTAGACTCGCCGGACGCCGAACGGCCCATACTCAGGCGAGAGTTGGCCGGTTACCTAGGTCATACCGAGAGGCACGTCAATCGCCTCCTCAGGGCCCTGGAGGCCGCGGGGGTCGTGCGAGCCGAGGGCGCGGTGGTAGCACTGGCGAACCTCGAGGCAGCCCGGGCTCGCCTTAGCGCCCTCGAAGCCTAAGCGAGGCCCGCGAGTCGCTGCGAGTCGCTGCGAGCGAGCGCGTCGTCCTTTTCGGGTCGGCCCGGTACGGAGCGGGCGTAGCTAGTTCCAGGCCGCGACGAGTTCCTCGTAGGCGATGGTCCGCGGCTCTCGATCGGGACGCGGCGGCTTGGGCGAACCGGGACGAGCCAGCCAGGTTGCCTCCGGCTCCTCGGGGTTGAGGCGGGGAGAGTAGCGCGGAAGGCTCATGCTGGCCATGAGCTCGTCCATCTCACCGGCTAATCGGTCCATCGATTCCTGGGGGCTCGTCTCTCCGACGACCGCGGTGGCTACGTTTCGCCACCAAAGCTGCGAGAGGAGCGGGTAGTGGGGCACGTTGAGGCCGGAATCGGTGAATTTCTTGACGTCGGGCGATCGGTAAAAGGCCGCGAGTCCTCCGTAGTAGTCGTCGCGCTCGCGGACGTAGGCGCATTCCACTGTGGACCGGCGGTTGGGCGTGAGTCCTACAATGAATTTCTTTAGGCTTACGGACTTGGAGACGCAGAACTGGGCCCAGAGCCAGGCTGCCTTGCGGTCATCGCCCTTGACGCTATCCTTGAGGATAGTCCAGCTACCGGCATCCTGGTAGCCCACCTTCATGCCCTCGTCCCAGTACTTGCCGTGGGGAGTCGGCGCCACCCGCCAGAGCGGCTTACCGTCCCGGTCAACCACCTTGCCGGCGTCGGTATGGTACTCGTCCTCGGATAGCCAGGTCGTGTACTGGAAGATCATCTGGGCGACCGAGCCCCGAGCGGGGTAGATGGCGGCCTCGTCCCAGGTCATATCCACGGCCTCCGGCGGCGCGAAGGCCTTGAGCCATTCCACGTACTTGCTGAGCGCGTAGACGGCGGCGGGGCCGTTGGCCTCGCCGCCCCTGGAGACCGAGGCCCCGACCGGTACGCGGCCCTCTACCCGTATGCCCCACTCGTCCACCGGGAGCCCGTTGGGAAGCCCAGCGTCGCCGACCCCGGCGATCGATAGCCAGGCGTCGGTGAAGCGCCACCCGAGCGACGGCGACTTCTTGCCGTAGTCCATGTGGCCATAGGCCCTGGCCCCGTCGATGACGCGGCCGTCGAAGAACTCGGCTATGTCCTCGTAGGCCTCCCAGTTGATGGGTACGCCTAGCTCGTAGCCGTAGCGTTCCCGGAAGGCGGCCTTGAGGTCGTCGCGGGAGAACCAGTCGTGCCTGAACCAGTACAGGTTGACGAACTGCTGGTCGGGCAGCTGCAGCTGGTTCCCGTCGTAGTCCCGGCCGAACTCCGGGTTGAGGAAGTCGTCGAGGTCCAGGTATGGATCGGTGACGTCCTTGCCCTCTCCCCTCATGTACTCGCTCAGGTTAAGGGCCGAGTCGGCGCGGAGATGCGTACCGACGAGGTCGGCGTCGCTGACGTAGACCTCGTAGATGCGACGCCTGGTCTGCATCTGCTGGAGCAGGCTATCGACGACCTCGCCCTCGGTCCGGATGTCGTGCCTGACCTCGATGCCGGTGATGTCCTTGAAGGCCTTGGCGAGCACCTCCGCCTCCCAACGGTGGGTCTTGATGTCCTCGGCGACGCTGCGTATCTCGAGGCCTCGGTACGGTCGCGCGGCCCGGGCGAACCATTCGAGCTCCCGGACGACGCTCTCCCGGTCGATGGCCGAGGGCTGGAACTCGTTCGCCCAGCGCTCTATGGCGGCGCGGCTATCCCGGGGCACGGGAGCGTCGCAGGAGCATACGGCCGCCCCGAGTACGGCCAACGCGGCTATCGTCGTGAGTGTTCTACGCATGCGAAGGATTCTACCAGGTATCGGCGCGTTTTGGCGCGGAAACTAATGCTTGCGCGCACCACCGATAGGTGAGATCATCGTGGCGATGAGGATAAAGACTCGCATCCACAGGGCAGTCTCGATGGTCGTGCTGTCGGCCCTGTCGATCACCGGAATCGCCATCATCGGCCTCTCGATGACCAGCGCCTCGAAGGCCCTCGAGAAGGAGCTGTCCCAGACGTCCTTCCTCATCTACAAGGCCGTCCAGAACGTCTACGAGCTCAACGAGAAGATGCTGCTCGGGCACCTGCGGCTCCTCGAGTCGCGCGTAGGCCGGGTGGCCGTCGACGAGTCCCGCCTCGTCGACGCCGACGCCGAGCACCACATAACCCGTTTGACCGATTACGTCTCCCTGCCTGAGCTGTCCATAGGCGGGCGGCCCGTCATGGGGGACGCGCGGCTCGTCGACGAGGTGGCGAACCTGTCCGGCGGCTACGTGAGCATACTGCAGCTCTTCCCCCAGGGCCTTCTCCAGGTCTCCACGAACATACGGCGGCCCGACGGGCGCCGGGCGACGCAGCTGTACTATCCTAACGACGACAAGGTGACCATGGCGATACGCGCCGGGCGCACCTACGTGGGCAAGGCCTTCGAGATGAACGAATGGTACATCGTGGCCTACCAGCCGCTCCTGGTCGACGGTCGGCCGGTAGGCGCCGTGCACGTGGGCCTTAAGCCGGACGTAGCCGACCTGCGCAAGCACGTCCTGGACGTCAGCGTAGGCCGTTCGGGGCGCCCGTACATCGTCGACACCGAGGGTATACTCGTGATCGCGGCCGAGGGCGAGGGGGAGAACGTCTATCACCTGCCCCACGTCAAGCGCATGATTCGGGAGCGGGGCGAGGGGACCGTCCGCTATAGGGCGGCGGGGCCGTCGGGCCGGGCGGAGACCGCCGTGGCCCATTACCGCTACCTGCCGGCCATGGAATGGTTCATCGTCACCGGCTCCTACGAGAAGGAATTCTACGCCGACCAGCGCGGCATTGCGTGGATCATGGCGCTCGCCATCGTCGCGGCCTTCGGGTTGGCCGTCCTCGTATCGCTCCGCGTGGCGGATAGGCTGACGCGGTCAATAGCCTTCCTGACCGATAGCATGAACGACGCGAAGCGCCTGCGTTTCGATTTCGGGGACTTCGCGGCCGTCGATAGGGTCAAGGGGCGACTCAAGGCCTATGCCGCCGAGGAGGACGAGATAGCCGTCATGACCGAATCCTTCTATAGGATGATAGACGAGCTAGAGGCTGCCCGGAAGGAGGTCGTCTCCAGGCATAGGCGCTGGAGGGAGATGGAGATAGCCAAGCGCGTCGGCGCGATGCTCGAGGCCGACTTCGAGACGCTGCAGGGTTACGACGATCCCGCGAGGACGGCGCCGCACGACGAGGGGGCGGGACATTACTTCGACCGCTCCACGGGACCCGGGGGCGAGTCCTGGTATCTCGTCGGGGAGGCGCCCTCCCGGGCCTACGAGTCGGCCCTGGCGATGATGATGGCGCAATCCGCCTCGAGCTCGATTGCGCGGGCCATGCCGGAATCGTCGCCCGAGGATCTGGCCCGGATGGCCGGCGGGTACCTGCTCGACGGGCTCGGGGCGCGCGCCGGCCTCGGCGGCGTACTGTCGCTATCGGTGGTCGTGGCGGGAGGCGACGGGGACTATCGCTACGCGGGCCCCAGGGAGAGCCTTCTCGTCTACCGGGCCCGGCTCGGGGCCTGCGAGGAGGTTCCGACCCTGGCCGGGCTCGACGGGGAAGCGGCCTCCCGTCCGACGCGAAGCCTGGCCTTCCGCATGGATCCCGGCGACGTCGTCGTGTTCGCCTCGAGCACGGCCGGGCGGGACGGGCGAGCGACGGCCGGGGCCGCAGCCAGGGCGCTCGCGGGGCGCGTCGGTTCCAGGCTCGAGGCCGCCGCGGAGGCCCTGCGCGCTGAGCTCGAGGGCGAGAAGGTAGGGAGCCTAGGGACGATCGTCGTCATCCGCAGGAACGGGCTGCGCCCGCGAGAATAGCTGTACGAACTCGATACGGCTGCCTATCTCGCACTTTTTAAAGAGGTTCTTGACGTGCGTCTTGACGGTCTCGATCGATATGAACAGCTCGCCGCTGATTTCCTTGTTGGTCATGCCCTTGAGGATACAGCGGGCCACCGCGACCTCTCGCTCCGAGAGATTATAGGAGAACGAGAGCCGGTCGAAGGCGTAGGCGGCGTCGGCCCTGGGCTCCGGTTCGCCCTCGCGCGATACCGAGGCGTCTATCTGCGCCTGGATCTTGTTGAACTCCATGAGGCGCTTGGCCTCGCGCGCCTCTATTATGGCCTCGGCCTTGGCCAGGAGCTCGTCGATGCCGAGCGATACGATCCTGTAATCGCCGAAGGCCTTTCCCGCCTGGGCTCGATCGTCGCCCGCCAGGCCCTCCAGGACGAGGTACGATAGCACGGCCTCGGGGCTCGGCAGCCGGGTGAGCGTCTCGATCGCCTCTTGCCTATAAAGCACCGTTATCTCGCCCTGGGCCTCGCCGAGGCCCGGGTAGGGCGAGCGGGCCATGGAGTCCTGGAGCTCGAAGCCGCCTTGGCGGGAGTCGGCCGGGGCCTCCCGGTCGGCGACCCCGGTTCCCGTGCCCGCGGCTGCGCGGCGTTCGGCGTGATAGGCTAGGGCGACGAGCGCCGCGTAAGCCAGGGCCGCGGCCGGCATCGAACGCGGGGCCAGGGCCCCCGAGTCGCGCGATAGGGCGAGGCCGGCCGCGCCGACGAGGGCGGCCAACGCGAGGCCCTTGCGTCGCCCGAGGGCGAGGGCGGCTATCGCCGGGTAGACGGCGAGCCAGGCGAGGGCCTCGGCCCCGTCGTAGGCGATGAAGACGGTAAGCCCGCCGAGGGCCGCCGCGTACACGGCGCCGCCCGGGCCGGCCTCGCCGCACGCCTGGACGCGGGCGGCCACGGCCGCGGCGAGCACGGCGAAGAGCAGGCGTATGACCGGCGAGGCGAGGATCGCGTCGGCGCCGCCGCCAGCGGAGCGCCAGGCCGCCAGTGCTATGTACCCGGTGACCGCGGCCGCCAGGGCCGTGGCCGCCATGAGGGCGGCGAGGGGCGAGGCGTCGTGCCAGGATCGACTATCGGTACCGTTCATCTCGATGGATTCTAGCACGCCTCGGCCCGCCCTTGGGAGATAATCACGCGCCGCTCACCTCGGCTCCCGCGGCGGCGACCACGCTCCTCGTAGCCACGACGGCCACGCCCGTGCCGGCTATGTCGGGCACGACGACCTGGCCCATCGCTACGGGCGCGTCCACTGACACCGGCCCGAGCTCGGCCATGCAGCGCCGTATGAGGGCCTTGGGTATGGGCGCGGCTGTCTTGACCGGCAGGCGCCGGAGCCCGGAGCCCCTGAGGGCCACGGTAGTGGGTACCACGCGGCGAGGGTCGGTCGCCTCGCGGACGGCGTACTCCTCGCCCCGCCCGCAGGAAGCGCCCTCGACCGAGGGCCGCCCTCCCGCTCCCGCGGCCACCGAAAGCCTGCAGCCGAGCGGGCAGACGATGCAGACGAGTTCCCTGGTTCCTTCCATCAGCGTACCTCCACGCGAAGGGTGCCGTAGCCATGGCCCTTGACTATGGCCGGGTCGAAGGCGAGGCGCTGCATCTCGCCGGGCGCGGCGATACGCTTCCTGAAGCTCTTGATGGGCTTCCCGTCGGCCGACAGCACGAATTCCGCGTCGCGGTAGACGGACTTGACCCGCAGGAAGAGCTCCACCTCGCCGTCGAGCGCCTCGTCGCGGAGGCTCTGCGCCACGACGTAGGAGACGCCGCCCTCGGGCCTTACCTCGAGCAGGCGTCCCTTGGCTGCGTCGAGGCCCAAGGCTCGCCGCGCCGCGGAGCGCCCGGCCTTGCGCGCCTCCTCGGTCACGTAGTCTACGAGGTCATGGACGTGGACGACGTTGCCGCAGGCGAAGACCCCGGGCAGCGACGTCTCCATGGACTCGTCGACCAGGGGCCCCCCGGTACGCGGGTCCATGGCGGCGCCGGCCTTACGCGATAGCTCGTTCTCGGGGATGAGCCCGACCGAGAGCAGGAGGGTGTCGCAGGGGTAGACTCGCTCGCTGCCTGGGACGGGCCTGCGCGCCTCGTCGACCGCCTGGATCACCACGGCCTCGACCCGGTCCCTGCCGCGTATCTCGGTGACCGTGTGGGAGAGGAGGAGCGGTATGCCGTAGTCGTCGAGGCACTGGGCTATGTTGCGGGCGAGCCCGCTCGAGTAGGGCTGGAGCTCGGCTACGGCATGGACGCGGGCCCCTTCCAGGCTCATGCGCCTGGCCATGATGAGGCCGATGTCGCCCGAGCCGAGGATCACGATATCCTTACCCGGTAGGTAGCCCTCCATGTTGACGTAGCGCTGGGCCGCCCCCGCGGTCAGTACGCCCGCCGGTCGCGTTCCCGGTATGGCCAGGGCTCCCCGGGGGCGCTCTCGGCAGCCCATGGCCAGGACTACGGCCTTGGCCGCGAGCCTCTCCGCCCCGCGCTCGGCGCTCAGCGCGTCCACGACGAGATCCTTGCCTACGGCCATGGCCATGGTCCCGAGGCGATACTCGATCTCGAGGCCCTCGAGTTCCTCGATGAAGCGCTCGGCGTATTCGGGACCGGTCAGCTCTTCCTTGAACACGCGAAGCCCGAAGCCGTTGTGGATGCATTGCTGGAGTATGCCGCCGAGTTCCCCGGCCCGTTCCAGCACGAGGACGCTCTCGGCGCCCGTTCGCCTCGCCTCTATGGCCGCGGCCAGCCCGGCCGGACCGCCGCCGATCACGATAACGTCGTAGGTTCTCATGCTCCCTCCCCGAGCCGCTCGAGCGGCCTGGACAGCTCGTAGGATCCCGGGCCCTCCCTGAGGACCTCCGAGGGATCGAGGCCCAGCTCCCGGGCCAGTAGAGCCACGACCCTTGGCCCGCAGAAGCCGCCCTGGCAACGCCCCGCTCCCGGCCTGGCTCGGCGCTTGACGCCGTTAACGGTCGTGGCGCCCGCGCTGCGATGGATCGCGTCCAGGATCTCGCCCTCGCTGATGGACTCGCAGCGGCAGACGATGGTACCGAAGCGGGGATCGGCGGCTATGAGCGCCGTGCGATCCGCGTCGCTCATCCGCTCGAGGGCCGGTCGGGGGCGACGGACGGGCATGAACCCGGCCCTAGGGCGCGCGCCGCCGAGGGACTCGGTGACGAGGGCCGCCAGGCGCCGGGCTATGGCCGGAGCCGCCGACAGGCCCGGCGACTTGATGCCCGCCGCGTTGAAGAAGCCGGGCACGGCCGACTCGCCCACGATGAAATCGCCTCCGCTCGCCTGGGCCCGTATGCCCGAGAAGGTGGTAATGGCGCTACCGAAGGGAAGGCCGGGCACGAGGCGCTCCGCCTGGACCCTGACTCGCTCCAGCCCGGCCGCGCTCGTGGCTACGTCGTCGCGCCCGTCGGCGTCGAGATCCTCGGCGTCCGGGCCCACGATGACGTTACCGTCGTAGGTCGGCGCGACGAGGACGCCCTTGCCCAGGGTTGACGGCGCCGGGAAGAGTACCGCGTTCACGAGGCCCTCGGCCGTCTTGTCGAGGAGGTAGTACTGGCCGCGGCGAGGCCGTATGCTGAAGCCGGGCTCCGGCGCCACCATGGCGTAGACGCGATCGGCCCAGGCCCCGGCGCAATTGACGACGCGACGCGCCACGAGCGCGCCCCTGTCGGTCGATACGACGAAGCCGCCTTCTCGGGCTCGTATTGCCGTGACCGCCTCTCCGAGCCGTAGCTCGACGCCGTTGTCGCAGGCGTTCTCCGCGCAGGCTATGGCGACCTCCCAGGGCATGAGGATGCCGGCGCTCGGGGCGCGTAGGGCCGCCGCTATGGAAGGCGATAGGCGCGGCTCGGCGGCTAGCGCCTCGTCGCGACCGACGATGGACAGGCCGGGAACCCCCGAGCGCCTGCCGTTCTCCAGGAGCCGCTCAAGCTCCGGGACCTCGTCCGCAGCGAGGGCGCAGACGAGCGAGCCTGGACGGCGGAAGGGAATGGCTAGCTCCTCGCAGAGCGGACCGTAGAGGGCGTTGCCCTCGACGTTGAGCGCGGCCATGGCCGTGCCCGGCTCGGCGTCGTAGCCGGCGTGGATGATGGCGCTGTTGGCCTTGCTGGCGCCCGAGGCGACGTCCAGGCCCTTCTCCACGAGCGCCACGGAAAGCTCGAGGCGCGACAGCTCGCGAGCCGTCGCGGCGCCGACGACGCCGGCGCCTATGATGACGATATCGTACATGGCATTGGCTCCAAGGCGGCGCCCGGGGCCGCGCATGGCGCGGCGCTAGGCGTCGCCATGGGTCGCTATGCCTCGCCGGGCGTCTCCTGGCTAGGGATGACGGGGCGGCGGGCGCAGGCCCGCCGCCTAGCCGCGATCAGTCCTCGGTCGCTTCCCAGGCCTTGGCCCGCTCGACGGCGCGCTTCCAGTGCTTATAGCGGCTCTCGCGCTGCTCGTGGCTGTAGTCGGCGTTGAAGACCTTGTCCTTGGACCAGTTGGCGGTGATGTCGTCCTTCGACTTCCAGAAGCCAACCGCGAGTCCCGCCAGGTAGGCGGCGCCCAGGGCCGTCGTCTCGACCACCGCGGGGCGCTGTACCTCGGTACCCAGGATGTCAGACTGGAACTGCATGAGGAAGTCGTTCTTGGTGGCCCCGCCGTCTACCTTGAGGGCGGCCAAGCGAATGCCGGAGTCCTGCTGCATGGCCTCGAGCACGTCGCGGGTCTGGTAGGCTATGGACTCGAGCGTTGCCCGAATGAGGTGGTTGCGGTTGGCTCCGCGGGTCAGCCCCACGATGGTACCGCGCGCGTACATGTCCCAGTGCGGGGCCCCGAGGCCCGCGAAGGCCGGGACCACGTAGACGCCGTTGGTATCGTCCACCTTCCTGGCGTAGTACTCGCTGTCGCCCGCCTCGCCTATGAGCTTGAGCTCGTCGCGCAGCCACTGGACGGAGGCGCCCGCTATGAAGATGGAACCTTCCAGGGCGTACTCGACCTTGCCGTCCACGCCCCAGGCTATGGTGGTGAGGAGGCCGTTCTTGGAGGGGACCATCTTCTCGCCGGTGTTCATCAGCATGAAGCAACCGGTACCGTAGGTGTTCTTGGCCATGCCGGCCTTGAAGCAGGCCTGGCCGAAGAGCGCGGCCTGCTGGTCGCCCGCGATGCCGGCTATCGGGATCTTGGCGCCGCCGAAGGTCCCCTCGTCGGTGTACCCGTAGACCTCGGAGGAGGGCCTGACCTTGGGGAGCATGCACTCGGGTATGTTCATCTCCTTGAGGATCTTCCTGTCCCACTCGAGGGTCTTGATGTTGAAGAGCATGGTGCGGGACGCGTTGGAGTAATCGGTCACGTGGACCTTGCCCCGAGTCAGGTTCCAGATGAGCCAGGTGTCTATGTTACCGAAGAGTAGCTCGCCCTTCTCGGCGCGGGCCCGGGCTCCCTCGACGTTATCGAGTATCCAGGCCACCTTGGTACCCGAGAAGTAGGCGTCGACCACGAGACCGGTGTTCTCCCGTATGTAGCCCTCGAGGCCGCGGGCCTTGAGCTGGTCGCAGAAGCCGGCGGTCCGGCGGCACTGCCAGACTATGGCGTTGTAGACCGGCTTGCCGGTCGCCTTGTCCCAGACGACGGTGGTCTCGCGCTGGTTGGTTATGCCTATGGCCGCCACGTCCTGGGGCGAGACGCCGGCGCTCTCGAGTACCTCGCGGGCCACGCCAGACTGCGTGCCCCATATCTCCATGGCGTCGTGCTCGACCCAGCCCGCCTTGGGGTAGATCTGCGTGAATTCCTTCTGGGCCGTCTTGACGATGGCGCCCGCGTGGTTGAAGAGGATGGCCCTCGAGCTCGTCGTGCCTTGGTCGAAGGCCAGTATATAACGCTTGTCCATGGGTATCTCCTTGTAGGACTTGGTCCTTGGGAATCGATCGGGCGCGGCCTCGCCCCGACGGGGCCCCGGGCCGCGCCTTCGTCGGCTTACGCGGCCTTGGCGGCGCGATCGGCCTCTACGCCCTTCTCGGAGTTGAGGAGCGCGTCGTAGAGGATGGTGGAGACGATACAGGAGACGATAGGCACGAGTACCGGCGGTACGAGCCAGTACCAGCCCTCGAAGAGTCCCTCGGTCCCGGCCAGGGCGCCGAACAGGCGGGGAGCCAGGTCGCGGGCGGGGTTGAGGGAGTAGCCGCTCGGCCCGCCGAGGCAAAGGCCGATGACCAGGACCACGCCCGAGACGACGAAGACGCCGCCCTTGGCGATGCCTGCGTTACGCTTGTCGGCCATGGCTAGCACCGACCACATGAGTACCATGGTGGCGAAGAACTCGGTGACGCTGGCCCCGACGAGGCTGTAGCTGCCTACCGCCTTGCCCGCGCCGTCGTAGAGGTTGCCCGCGCCGCTCGTCCAGATGTTGGGCATGCCGGCGGATACGAGCCCCTCTCGATAGCAGAGGTAGACCGCCCCGGCCCCGAGGAAGCCGCCCACGAAGGTGGCTACGATGGTCGGAACGGCCTTGGCCCACGGCATCGCGCCGCGAACGGCGTTCGCTATCGTTATGGCCGGGTTGTTATCGGCGCCGACGAGTATGCCAGCGGCCATGACGGCGAAGGCCCAGCCGAAGGCTATGGTGTTCCAGTCGTAGAAGCCCGCGGCGCCCCTGGGGCCGAGCACCACGGCCGCGACGACGCCGTCGCCGAGCAGGATCAGGATGAAGGTGGCTAGGACGGGCGCTAGGAATTCCTTGATCTTCATGTTCGTGTCTCCTGGTACGAGTTGTCGCGCTCGCGGGGAGCGCGTCGCCTGCCCCGTGGCCGCGCCGCTGTCGGGGACGGCTCGCGGGGCTCGGGTCCCCTCGCGACGCGAGGGCTCCGGCATGGCCGGAATAGGCCGGACGTTCCTCCTTTTGTCGCGGCCTTGGGCGGTGACTGGTACCGAGAGGCGGTCTTGCTATTGCCGGGAAGCGAGCGTACAATCTAGTACGGCTATTCCCTCTGTCTGCCCCGGTCTGTCGACGCCTGGCTGGTATCGCGTATCGGACGTCATGCGGCGGGAATCCACGGGCGGCGCGCTTTCCTGCAAGTCATCGCGCCGCCCGCTTTTCTTTACCCGGGCTCTATGGGCTCGGGCGAATCCCCCCGCTGCCGGCAACGCCGGACTCGTAGACTATTACCGACCCGTTTCCCGGATCCGTACATCCCCATCGAAGGGTGGTTTTTTATCACCCTGGCGGGTGATGGCCGGGCGTCGTCCCCAGTCCCTCGGCCGGCTCGTTGTTTCTCCTTGACGGCTCGCGGGGCTCGAGGTACCGTATCCTGGTATTACCAGATTGCTCCGAGGAGGCTCCATGGGTATCGTCCACGCGTGGTATAGGCTCTACCAGGCGGTCATGCGCGCCGCGTCCTACGCCCTCGACTTCTCTCCGCCCGAGCTCCTGGACGGGCCCGGTAGCCTTGCCCGCTTGCCGGGCCTCGTGCGCGACAAGGGGTTCTCGCGGGTGCTCGTCGTCACCGACAAGGGCCTCCTTTCCACGGGCCTGCTAGCGGGACTGTTCCGCGGGCTCGAATCGGAGGGCATCGCGTATACGCTCTTCGACGGGACACAGCCCAATCCTACCATCCGGAACGTCGAGGACGCCTACGCGCTCTATCGGGCCGAGGGCTGCCAGGCTGTCGTGGCCTTCGGAGGAGGATCTCCCATGGATTGCGCCAAGGGCTGCGCCGCGAGGGTCGGTAACCCTCGGAGGAGCCTTGCCTCCATGAGGGGACTCCTCAAGGTATGGGGCCGGCCGGCCGTCATCTTCGCCGTTCCGACCACGGCCGGCACGGGCTCGGAGACGACGCTTGCGGCCGTCATAAGCGACCCTTCTACCCACGAGAAGTACGCCATAAACGATCCCAAGCTGATACCGCCCTACGCGGTCCTCGATCCGCTCCTGACGCTAGGCCTGCCGCCGGCCATAACCGCGACCACGGGCATGGACGCCCTGACCCACGCGGTCGAGGCCTATATCGGCGGTAGCAATACGCGGGAGACGGCCGAGAGGGCCGAGAAGGCCGTGTCCCTCATCTTCAAGAGCCTGGAGCGGGCCTACGCCAAGGGCGACGACGCCGGCTCCCGCGCGGATATGCTGCTCGCGTCGTTCCACGCCGGCTTCGCCTTTACCCGGGCCTACGTCGGCTATGTGCACGCCTTCGCCCACCAGCTCGGCGGGCTCTACGGCGTAGCGCACGGCCTGGCCAACGCCGCGATCCTGCCGCACGTGCTGGACTTCTGCGTCGACGCGGCCGCCCGGCCCCTGGCCAGGCTCGCGGATATCGCGGGAGTCGGGGCCGGACAGGCCGGCGAAGCGGTCAAGGCGAGGGCGTTCATAGCGGCCGTCCGCGGCATGAACGCGCGCATGGGCATACCGACGGGCTTCACGCAGGTACGGGAGGAAGACGTCGGCCTCATAGTCGAGCGGGCCTTCAGGGAGGCGCATCCCCTGTACCCGGTACCGAGGATAATGACGCGCGCGGAAGGCGAGGCCCTCGTACGGGGCCTCATGATACGGTAGCTGGCAGCTAGCTCGCGTAGGCCGCGGGCTGGGCCGCGGAGCCGAGCGAGCCGGCCGATGGCAGGAACATGGAGCGGAGAGCCGCCTCGCGGGCCAGGCGCTCGGCGTGCTGGCGCTGGAAGGCCACCGCGAGGGTAGCCAGGAGCGAGGCCTCCCCGGCCTCGGCGTCCACGACGCCGTAGGCGTCTACGAGGCCCAGGCGCTTCCTGCAGACGTCGGAGCGCTCGGGGCAGACGAAGACTACGGGCACCCGATGCTCGGCCTGGAGTATGCGGGCCGTGTCCAGGCCGTCGAGGGCGTCGCCGAGGTCCACGTCCATGAGGACGAGGTCTATGTAGGTCGGGGCGTCGACGAGGCAGATGGCCGCCTCCGGGCCGAGCGCCTTGACGACGTCGTAGCCCGCGGCCTCGAGCGTAGCCTCGCGGACGAAGGCCGTGCGCTGATCGGCCGTAACCACCAGTATCGTTCGCCTACGCTCCATGAAAGCCCCCCGTTCCGGCCCGCCTACGCGGCCTAGGGACAAGGGTAGCGCCCGGGCCCGGGCCGTGGCAACGGCCCGGGCGGCTTTTCCTTGTAGACAATAGTCTATCGCCCGGCCCGCTAGGGCCCGCGAGGCCCGGCGCCCGCGTAGACGCCCGTCGCCTAGGCCTCCGCCATCTCCGAGGTGGCGTAGAAGCGTAGCCTCGGGTTATTGGCCTTGGTTCGCTCGAACTGCCAGGGCGACTCGGACATGAGCACGTAGGTGCCGCGAATGTCGACGAGGACGCGCTTGGCGTTCTCGTCGACGAAGTCCTCGAGGGCCCGCTTATCGTCGCTCGCCATCCAGTGGGCAATGGACAGGTCTATGGGCTTGTACGCGCAGCGGGCGCCGTACTCGTGCTCCATGCGGTACTGCAGTACCTCGAGCTGGAGCTGGCCTACGACTCCGAGCACGCGGACGTTGGGCTGGTGGGGCTTGGAGAATATCTGCACGACGCCTTCCTCGGCTAGCTGATCGAGGCCCTTGTGGTACTGCTTCTCCTTGAGCGGGTCGGCGTTGACTATGAAGCGGAAGATCTGGGGCGCGAAGCTCGGTATGCCCTTGAAGTTGAGGATCTCGCCCTCGGTGATGGTGTCGCCTATCTTGAAGGTGCCCGTGTCGTGGATGCCGACTATATCGCCCGGCCAGGCCTCGTTGACGACCTCGCTGTCCTGGGCCATGAACGCCGTCGGGTTGGCGGTGCGGAAGGGCTTGCCCGAGCGGACGTGGTAGTAGGTCTTGTTGCGCTCGAAGCTGCCCGAGCAGACGCGCAGGAAGGCCACGCGGTCGCGGTGCCTCGGGTTCATGTTGGCGTGGATCTTGAAGACGAAGCCGGTGAATTTGTCCTCGAGCGGGTCGACGAGCCGCTCCTCGCTGTGCTTGGGCGTCGGTGCGGGGGCCAGGGCGGAGAGCGTATCGAGGAGCTCGCTTATCCCGAAGTTATTGATGGCCGAGCCGAAGAACACCGGCGTCGCGGCGCCGGACAGGTACTCGTCCTCGTCGAAGGGCGGGTAGACCCCGGAGAGGAGGGCCACGTCGTCGCGCAGCTTGGCCGCCAGGGACGGGCCGACCTTCTGCTCGAGCAGGGGATCGGAAAGGTCCCTGATGGCTACGATGTCGGAGGGCTTGCGCGTCTCGCCGGGAAAGAAGAGGAGGAGGCGGCGCTCCCGGAGGTCGTAGACGCCCTTGAAGGCCTTGCCCTGGCCGACCGGCCAGGTGACCGGCCGGACGCCGATGCCGAGCTCCCGCTCCGTCTCGTCGAGGAGCTCCATGGGATCCTTGCCCTCGCGGTCGAGCTTGTTCATGAAGGTGGCTATGGGCGTGCGGCGCATGCGGCAGACCTCGCAGAGCTTGCGGGTCCGGTCCTCGACTCCCTTGACCGAGTCGATGACGAGGAGGGCGCTATCGACGGCCGAGAGGCCGCGGTAGGTATCCTCCGAGAAGTCGGCGTGGCCGGGGGTATCGAGGATGTTGACCTTGCGGTCGCCGTACTCGAAGCCCATGACGGAGGTGCTGATGGATATGCCGCGCTCCTTCTCCATCTCCATGAAGTCGGACACGGAGGCCCTGGCCGTCTTGCCGCTCTTGACGGCGCCGGCCACGTGTATGGCGCCTCCGAAGAGGAGGAGCTTCTCTGTAATGGTGGTCTTGCCAGAGTCGGGGTGCGAGATGATGGCGAAGGTCATGCGTCGCTTGCGTTGGGTCTGTGGGTCGTTCATCGGTCCTCTGCGTAGTGTACCCAGACAATAGCAGGAGTACGGCTCGCCTGTATAGGGGAGCGAGCCTTGAATACTATACTGATGTGTAGTATTACTGAGGCATGGACGACGCGCTACCGCCCCGGCCCGACCTGCGCATAGGTACGGCCGGCTACGATTACCCCGAATGGGACGGCGCCTTCTACCGGCGCGGCCTCGGGCGCTCCGAGTACCTGGGGGCCTACAGCGAGGCCTTCGGGACCGTGGAGCTACGCCTGCCCGCGTTATCGGCCCTCGACGGGTCTCGGCGTCCCCTGGACGCCGCGGTCCGGCTCGGCTGCGCCCTGACCCGGGGCGCCTCCCCGGCCGGCTGGAAGGCCGAGGCGGCCGCCCTGGCGCGGGGCCTCGAGCCGTTCGCCGAGGCCGGCCGACTGGTCGCCGCCGTGGCCTGCTTCCCGGCCTCCTTCCGCTACGGCGAGGCCGAGCGCCGCTACCTCGACGGCCTCCTGCGGGAGCTGTCCGCCTTTCCCCTGGCCGTCGAATTCATCGACGCCGAGTGGCTCAACGCCCGCGTGATAGAGGGACTCAAGGCCCGGGGCGTCTGCCTCTGCGCCTCCGACCTGCCCCGCCTGGAGGGGCTGCCCCCGCCCTCCGACCTCGTGACCGCCGACCTGGCCTACGTACGCCTCCATGGCCGCGACCCGGCGCGCTGGGCCGCCGGCCCGGCCTCCGGTCCCGGCTATCGCTACTCCGCCGACGAGTTGGCCGGCTGGATACCGCGGCTCGAGGCCATGTCGGTCGAGGCTCGGTCGGTCCGCGCGGTCTTCTGCGACCGCCGAGGCGCCTGCGCCCCCCAGGACGCCCGGGCGCTCGCGCGGCTGGCCTCCGGGGCTGGGCTCCTCTAGGGCGACCGCGATGGGCTACGGTACCGTGCTGCACGTCAACGCCGTGGGGCTCCTGGCCGACCTGGCCGAGGCCTTCGAGCCGTCGCTCCGGGGGAGGCCCTTCGTCGTGGCCAACGAGTCCGCGCCGCGGGCCGCCGTGCTCGACGTGTCGGCTATCGCCCACCGCGAGGGGCTCGAGCGGGGCATGCCGCTGGCGGCTGCCCTGAAGACCCTACCGGGCCTCGAGGTCAGGGCGCCTCGGCCGGGGGCCCGGGCCGCCGCCGAGGAGGCGCTGCTGGGCGCCGCGCTCCGCTACTCGCCCGTAGTCGAGCGAGCGGGCCCCGGCCACCTCTTCGTCGACCTGGCGGGCACCGGCCGCCTCTGCGGCCCGCCCGAGGACGCGGCCTGCAGGCTCCGCGCCGAGATCGTCGCGGGGACGGGGCTCAGGCCGGCCCTCGCCCTGTCGTCGGGCAAGACCGCCAGCAAGGTCGCCACCAGGGTCTTCAGGCCCGGCGGCTTCGTAGCCCTATCCGCGGCGGAGGAGTCGCGGCTCGTCCGGCGCCAGCCCGCGTCCCTCCTGCCCGGGGTAGGGCCCGCCCTGCTCGAGCGGCTCAGGCTCCTCGGGCTGGACGACATAGGCGCCGTGGCCGACCTGCCCGAGCGCGACGCGCGGGCCCTGGGGCCGCGGGGCCCGGCCCTGGTCGCCCGGGCTCGCTGCGAGGGCGACGGACCGGTGGACCCCTCGCCCTGGGAGCGTCGTTCCGTCCGCGCGGAGGCCGTGCTCGAGCCCGATACCGTAGACCCCGGGGCGCTCCGCTCGGCCCTGACCTCCCTCGCCTTCGAGCTGGCCTTCTCCCTCAGGCGGGCCGGGCTTGGCTTCGCCTCGGCCATCGTGGGCGCGAGCTACTCCGACGGTTACTCGGAGCTGGGCAGGGCCGCGACGGCCCGGCTTCGAGAGCGGGACGACGAGGCGCTCTCCCTGGCGCTCGAGGCCCTAGCCCGCGCGCGGACTCGCCGGGTCCGCGTCCGGGGACTGTCGCTCGAGCTGGCGTCCGTGGCGCCGGCGGGGCCTACGCTCGAGCTCTTCGAGCCCGAGGAACTCAGGCGCTCAAGGCTCCAGTCGGCCCTCGACGCGATACGGACGCGCTACGGCCCCGGGGCCATAGCGCCCTGCGCGGTCGGGGGCTCGCGAAAGGCGGCCGCGCCGTGCTAGCGCCGCTCCTCGTCAGTTCGTACTACTCGCTGGGCTTCGGAACCGCCGGGCCCCGCGCCCTGGCCCGCCGCGCGCGCGAGCTCGGCTGGGGCGCACTGGGCCTCTCCGACCGCGGCGGCCTCTACGGCCTACCGGAGTTCATGGAGGCGGCGGCCGCCGAGGGGCTCAAGCCCGTCGCCGCCGCCGAGCTCCCGCTCGGGCCTCCCGGTCCGGCGGCCTACTCGACGCGTATCCTGGCCGTGGTCCTCGAGCGGCGCGGGCTAGCCAGGCTCTGCCGCCTTCTCTCCGCCCGAGGCGAGCCGGGCCTCGACCTACGAACCGAGCTACAGCGCGACTCGGGCGGCCTCGCCCTGGCGAGCGACGATCCCGGCTTCCTCGCGGCCATGCCCGAGGCCTACGCCCTCCTGTCGCCCTGCGCCCGGCCCGGGTGGCGGCGCCTCCTGGCCACGGGGAGGAGGCCGCTGGCCTCGGGCGAGGCTCGACTCCTTTCCGCGGGCGACCGGGCCCTGCAACGCCTCCTCATCGCCATAGCGAGCCTCCGCACCGTGGGCGACGTCGCCGAGGCCGAGCTGTCGCCTCCCTCCGCCGTCCTCGCCGGGCCGTCCGCCTTCGAGCAGGCCTACGAGACCGTACCCGAGGCCATCGCCCAGGCGGAGGCCCTGCTCGGCGCCATCACCTTCGACGCCCTCTTCGACGGCTTCGTCTTTCCCCGCTACGGCGAAGGCTCGGCGGCGGCGCGGCCTCCAGCGGCGGCGGCGACGACGCCCCCGGCGGCGACGACG
>CAZNNA010000018.1:0-20091 GCA_964573825.1 uncultured Treponemataceae bacterium | reverse complement strand
GATGCCAACGGCGGTTCCGGAACCATGGCCCCCCAGAGCATCGCCTACGGTTCAAGAACGGCGTTGACGCCGAACGCCTTTACCAGGGCTGGGTACAGCTTTGAAGGATGGTCGCTTACCGCCGGCGGAGCGGTCGCCTTTGCTAATAACGCCTCGTACGCCATGGGCGCGGGTAGCGTAACCCTGTATGCGGTCTGGAGCGTAATAACTGGCACGTTCACCGGTTCGGTCATCGATTCCGGTCCTAAGAACAATGGCGGAAGGCCAACCGTTACTGGCAGCGCTAGCTGCATTGTTCCATTTACTACGAGTTCCGGCAGCCTGATCTATGGTTCCTATGAGGTAACAAGCCAAGGAGCCTGGACGTACACCCTTGATACATTAAATTCTACGGTGAACGCCCTGGCTGTAGGAACAAGTACGATTGAAACCTTCAACATCTACGCAGGCGGTAACACGCAGACTATAACGATCACCATCTGGGGCGCGGACGAAACATCGAATAGTGTCGGCCAATACATCCAGGGCGACGGCTCGGGCGGAGGAGGCGGCGGCGCGAGCGGGGCCAATCGCGGAGGTAACGGAGGAGCGGGCGGCGGCGGCGATGATACGATCACCGGTACCGCCGGCAACGACGTCATCTTCGGCGACGGTTCGGGCGGCGGCAAGGGCGGGCGAGGCGTCGGGATGGACGATACTACGGGTGTCGGCGCCGGCCTCGGCGGCGGCGGCGCGGACTCGATATATGGCGGCACTGGTGACGATATCATCTTCGGCGACGGCTTTAACGGGACCATGGACACCTGGCATAGCGGAAAGGGTGGGTTAGGCGGCGGCGGCGGCGGCGGAAGCGGCGGTAACCTAGGCACGTATCTTGGAACGATCGGTGGGCTCGGGGCCGGCAGCGGCAGCGGCTACGCCGGTTCCGTCGCGCCCTTGGTCGCCGGATTCGGAGTTGCGGGCGGCTCGGGGACGACGCCGGGCGGTAATAGCGCGACATCCATCGCCTCCGTCACGGGGCCAGGGGGCGCGTCGTATGGGCCGGGTAACGGCCATGGCGGCGGAGGCGGCTTCGGAGGCGGTTCCGGAGGGGCGGGGGCTAGTACCGCCGGTCCCGGCAACCCGGGTCAGGATGGAAACGTGGACGAGCACAGGTACGACGACTCCACCGGCTCCATCCACGCCTACGTCCTCGGCAGGCTGGCTACCGTCCTCGCCGACTACCCGGCCTACGGCGCAGGAGGAGACACCCTTGATGGCGGGCCGGGCTCCGACCATCTCTTCGGGCTCGGCGGCGCCGATACCTTCGCGTTCGAACTAGACGACGCCTACAGCGGCAATGACATCGACACGGTATGGGACTTCAACGTGTCAGGTACCGACAAGCTGAGCCTGAGGATCGGTGGAACTCCTATCGGCGCGACCCTACGGGATTCCCTGATAGCCGCGCAAGTCACGGAAGGCGCGGACCGCAGGCTCGTTTTCTCGAACCAGGCCGACAAGCAGGTCTCCATCGTCATAAAGAACCTGGGCCGCGATATCGTCGCCTCGGACTTCGCTCCATGATCGGCTACGGATCGGCTACGCAACGCCTGCGGGAGGCACCATGAAACGCGCTCTTCTCATAGCACTACTCTTAACCCTGGCGCTCGTGCCGCTCCTTGCGGACGTAACGGTCACGTCGTCGAAGGGTACGGTGGGGGTGGTCGTCGGAGGCAAGGCGCAACCGGTCGCCGCGGGCATGAAGCTCGCCGAGGGCGTCACCGTGGTAACGGGAGCCAACTCGGAGCTGGTACTGGACATCAACGGCAACAGCCTCACGCTCAAGTCGCTGACGACGGTCAAGATCAATACGGCCGCGCTCACGGCCGAGTCCTCGAGCGCGTCCGTCTCGCTCAAGGGAGGGGCGGTGCAGTCGTCGGTTAAGCAGATCTCCGGCCTGCGCACCAGTTTCGAGATAACCACGCCGGTGGCCACCTCGAGCGTGCGCGGTACCTCGTACACCGTATCCTTCGGTCCGGAACGGGGCATGGCCGTAGCGGTGGAGACGGGAACCGTGGCCGTGGCCTCCGATCGGGGCGGCACCAAGCCGGTGCCGGCGGGGCTGGGGTACTCGCAGTCGACCGCCGCGCCGGCGCCTCTGCCCGTAACGGCCGCCCTGCAGGAAAGCGCGGTACCGTCCCTGGGCTCGGTGTTCTCCGGCGCCGCCGAGACGCAGCAAGCTACTACTACGGCGACGGACCCGGTGGTGGAACAGGTACTGGCCGTCATCGACACGATCCTTAATGCCCCGACGCACGGAACCCTGGTCGTAGACGTTACGATCGGCCCCAAGCCCTGACCTCGGTCGCCCAGGAGAACCGCGATGAGACGTACGACGATGATGGCAACGCTGATGCTGGCGCTCTCCGCTGCGCTGGCGGGGGCCCAGAGCCTGGACGAGATCATAGCGATAGGCAACAAGGCCGTATGCACCATCGACGACCTGGCGCTCCTGTTGCCCTCGGTGGGTCAGGCGCTTCCCGACGGCTCCGGTTTCGACGAGCGACTGCGACAGGCGCTGGAGCGCTACGACGGCGGCGCGGTGCTGACCAAGGGCGCGGCGGCCTTGGTCGCGGCTAAGGCACTCCAACTCAGGGGATCGCTCATGTACTCAATCCTACCCGTAGAACGCTACGCCTTGAGGGCGTTCATGGGAGAAGGCCTCTTCGCCGGTTCCGCCAGCGGCGCCGATGCGATGACCGGAACGGAACTCTTCGAGTTCATCGCGGCCCTGGCGACGAGATACGGGGAGGCGCGATGAAGAAGCTATTCGCATTTGCCCTGGTCGCCGGCGCGACGATCGGGTTCGCCATGGCGCAATCGCCTGAATCGATAGATGCCGCGAAGGCGGCCGAGGCAGGCGCCGCGCAGCAGTCGGAAGCGGATTTCTTCGGCCCGCAGCCGGTCAAGGCGCCGTGGGTGGTGGACTGGGGCGCCTCGGCGTCGCCTACGGCGGTGGCTGAACTGGACGGTTCGGACAACCTGGCGCTGGCGACGATAGGCTCAAGCCTGTGGCTACGCATGAGCCTGCCCGCAAAGGGACAGCTGTACGTAAAAGCCAAGGATACCCTGGTCCTTACCCTGTATCCGCAGCCGGCCGCCGGCGAAGGCTTCACGCACCTGTGGGATATCGACGCGGCTTATTACCGACTCTCGCTCCCCGGGCTAGGACTGACCGCGCATGCGGGGCGCAAGCCGTTCGTACTGGGCTCCGGCCTGGTCCTGGCCGGTACCGGCGACGGCCTCGACGTACAGTGGGTTTCGCCGTTCCTTACGGTCAACGCGTTCGGCCTGTATTCTGGCTTCATGCGTCCTGATTACTCCAGCTGGACGATGAGCGCCTGGGACGCTGCAAACGGCCCCAGGCGGGTCATGGCGGGCGGCGGCGCCACCGCTACGCTGGGCAACCATGGCTTTTCCCTGCTCGGCCTCTACCAGTACGACCTCGGCGCCGACGCGGCGTCGCTCTACCGGAGCTGGTACGCGGGCGCGCAGGCCAAGGGCGTGCTACTGACCGGGGAGTATCAGCTTGAAGGCTGGTACCAGGGAGGAGCTAGTCCCCAGGCAGGCTCGAGCGCGGCGATCTCTGCCTTCGCCGGACGAGCCGGCTACACGCTGTTCTTCAAGGCGCCCTTGTCACCCTCCGTCAGCGTCTCGTACGCTCTAGCCTCCGGCGATGCCGATAGGAGCGCGGCAGCCTCCGCGGCAGGCAACGCGGCGGGGAATGACAACGGTTTCCAGGGCTTCGGCTCGGTCGGCTCGGGCAGCGTCCTCAGGCCCGACTTCGGAAACCTGCAGATCGTCCAGGCCGGCGTCACCCTGAATCCGCTCGAATCGGGCCCCTCATGGTTACGGAAGACTAATGTCGGCCTCAAGTATTTCTACTATATGAAATACGATGCGAACGGCGTCATAAGCGACGGAGAAGCAGTCCTGCCCGTTCTCGACGTGGGCCACGGTATCGACGCCACCCTGCGCTGGGGGCCGCTGTCCGACCTGAGCGTCACCGCCTCGGGCGGCGCGTTCATACCGGGAGCCGCGTACGCGACCGGCGAACCGATTCGATATTCCGCGAGCGTCGGCCTGAGCCTGTCATTCTAGGAACATGCGCTGAAGCCAGCGCCGGAGGAACCCATGAAAGCACTGTTGGCGCGGCTGTCGAGGCTGACCAAGGGCCTCGCCGGAAGCCTGCTCGTCGCCGGCATCCTGGCTATCCTGACCATGGCCTTCATGGTCACTCCGGCGCACGACCAGCTCGAGCACTATCTCTACGACCTGCGGTTCAGGCTCAAGCCCGAGCCTCCGGTCCTCTCCAGCCTGGTGCTCCTCAACGTCGATGACAGCAGCATCACTACCTTGGGCCATTATCCCTGGCCGCGGCATTACTACGCAGGCATCGTCGATCAACTGAACGACGTAGGGCTCGCGAACCTGGCCTTCGACTTTCAGTTCATGGACCGGTCCATGGCGCTGGTCGACCCCCGGGGCTACAGCCAGCTAGCCCAGGCCTTGGACCGAGGCCAGACGATACAGAGCGGAGACCTAAGCGTGGCGTTCATTGACAGCGACGCGGAACTGGCTCGCGCGACGAATGCCTATCCCGGCACGGTTATCCCGTATTCGTTCTCCGGTATACTCATCAATCCCATCCAGAGCCCCGAGGAAGCGCAGGAACGCGAACAGGCCATAGCCTCGTTCAGGCAGAAGGCCTCCAGGCCCATTCCCGCGGGACGCGAGTCTGAGTTCGCTGGCCTCGCCGTACGGAACCGCCGGGACATACAGTACCCTATGCCGCCCCTGGTCGCCGCGGCCAGGCTCTTCGGCTTCGTCGACAGCGACCCCGACGCCGACGGAACCATGCGACGGGTTAGCCTCGTGCGCGCGTTCGAAGGCCGGCTCTACTACCACCTGGCCCTGGTCACCTTCCTGGACATGTGCGGCGTCGGGCTGGACGACGTGGAAGTCAATCCGGGTAAGGACCTCGTCATCCACGGGGCGGTGCACCCCGAGACCGGCCGCAAGGGACGGATCAGCATCCCCCTGCGCGAAGACGGATCTTTGCTCATAGACTGGATAGGAGACTTCGCGCACACGGCGCGGCAGCTGTCCGCCTATGCCCTGCTCGAGTACCCCGCCAACGCGGAGAGCGTAGACTTCCAGCTGATGCTCAAGGACATGGGGTCGGGGAAGGAAGAGCGAGCCGCTCTCGCCGGTGAGATCGCCGGGCTGCGCTTAGCCATCAAGTCGGCAGCCGACGCGGAACGCAGGCATCCCCTGCGCGTCGCGTACCGGGAAAAGATGACCCGCTACCGCGCCCTCATACAGGGCTACCTCGATGACAGCAAGGCCGAACTCAAGGCCCTCGAGGGCCAGGCGGCGGCCGGGCTACCGGTGACTCCTGAGAGCATCGAGTCTGTCAGGCAGCTCATCATCGCCCTCATGTCCAAGATGGAGGTAGAGGACCTCTTCGACTCCGTGGCGGTCATGGGGCTTACGGCCACGGGCACCCAGGACCTCGGCGTCACTCCGCTGGATAACATGTACTGGATGGTCGGCTCGTATCCCACCATCATCAACACGCTGGCCCAGGGACGCTTCATCGCCAGCGTGCCGGCCATCGCGACTATGGCGATGGTACTGGCGCTGGCGCTCGGACTAGCCTTGTTCATTCACGGTCGGTCGGCCAAGGTGTCGTACGCGGGCATCGCGATAGCCGTCATAGTGGTCAACGCGGCGGCTATACTGGCCTTCTCCTATGCGTACCTCTGGGTGGACATGGTCAGCCTCAACCTGGCGCTCGTCCTGCCGGCGCTGGTCATCATGGTGGCCAAGTTCGCCGGCGAGGAACAGAGCAGGCGATTCATCCACGACGCCTTCTCCAAGTACCTGTCCGGGGACGTTATCAAGCAAATAATAGCTAACCCCGATTCCCTCAAGCTGGGCGGCGATTCGCGAGAGATCAGCATCTTCTTCTCGGATATCGCGGGCTTCTCCGGCATCTCCGAAAGGCTCACGCCGGAACAGCTAGTACAGTTGCTCAACGAGTACCTCTCGGAGATGACCGACATCATCATGGAGAACCGCGGCACCGTGGACAAGTACGAGGGCGATGCCATCATGGCCTTCTGGGGCGCTCCCCTTCATTTCGACGACCACGCGTACCGAGCCTGCCTGTCGGCGGTGAGCATGCAGCGCAAGCTTGAAGATCTGCGGGCGTTCTGGCGCAAGGAGGGCCGTCACGAACTGCGGGTACGAATGGGCATCAACTCAGGCCTTGCCGTAGCCGGCAACATGGGCTCGCGTACGCGCATGAACTACACCGTGATGGGCGACGCCGTGAACCTGGCCAGCCGCCTCGAGGGCGCGAACAAGCCCTACGGCTCCTATGCCATGGTCAGCGACAACACCTATGCCGCCGTCAAGGACCAGTTCCGTTTCCGCGAGCTGGACAAGATACGGGTGATGGGCAAGAACGTACCCATCACCGTGTACGAGCTACTGGAGATGGCCGGCCCGCTACCGGATAAGAAGGAAGAAGTGCTCGGCCTCTATGACGCGGGCCTTGCCTTGTTCAAGCACCGAAGCTGGGCGGAAGCCCGGATCGCCTTCGGCGACGCGCTCAAGGTCGATTCTTCCGACGGACCATCGAAGGTCTACCTAGAACGCTGCGGCGTTTTCCTAGAGACCCCGCCCGATGACGACTGGGACGGCGTGTTCAGGCTGACCTCGAAGTAGCGCTTATCCTTGTACTGGATACTAGATATTGCTTTCGCATCCACCCATCACCAGCCGCCTCATCTTTCTCTTGCATTCAGCAAGGAGAGGGGATAGACTAATTAATCGAAGCGATTGTATGGATGTATTGGAGATATGGTAACGCTATTGAGGGTTATGGAATGGCAAGAGTATATGGCATTAAAAAGCGCTTAGAACAGAATGACGTGCCTGAAGAAGTCGTTAAAGAAATAATGGGAAGCGACGACCTTAGGGATATTATAGTTAAAATGGAAAAAACGCTTGAACATGAACTCATGTATAGGATCTTAGATTCATGCGCCTGCGGGATAAGCCAAAAAGAACTCAAGAGCATAAAGGAAATTAAGGCCGACTCATTGGATAGTAAAATTCGTAGGATAGCTGAGTTAGATGATTTCCATTCAGAGTGGGGTATAAGATTAAACGATGATACTACATTGGTGGGTGGATGGGCTTTAAAAACGGTTGACGGTAGCTTCGCTTGCGCTTGTTCCGCCGCTGCTGATAAAGGGATGAAAGTGAGCGAGTTAGTGCATTCAGACCGCATAATGCCGCTTGCTTATTGTTTTTGCTGCGCGGGGCATTGTCGTCGTCACCTGGAGGCTCTTCTTGGGATTCAGCTTAAGACTAGTAGTATTATTTCAACTCCGATTAACAGTAAGGGTAAGGATCCTTGCAGCTTTGAATTTAAGATAGTTACTACTTAAGACAATTTTACAATTGCGTCTGTCAATCGCTTCAACCAGACTCGTTCGCTGGATTGTCGTTACTCTTTTTAAAAAGGAGGATTGCTATGAAAAATAAATTGCTTATTTGCCGAACTAATATCGCATTGCTGTATGGTTGCTCATCGTTACCGGATACGACCGATGGTTCGGCGATGATCGCATTTCCGATAAAGATTCATAACTAGCGATTGTTTATAAAAATCCCTTATAGCAAATTCTAAGGGTACTAAGAGCCAGCGTTTCGATATCAAGGTTGCCGACGATGAAGGAGCCGACCGATGCATTAGTAATAGGATCGCTTTGCCTTGAAGTAATTAACGCTAATTATTATGGAGAGGCAACGGTTAACGGGATTCACGATAAAAACGTGATGGTACTTATTCGGAATCTTTCTACCGGTAACGCCTATGAAGAAAAACGAACGAGAAAGGCTGTTTCGCGCTTTATGCATTGCCGGAAAGTATCTATCAGATAACGGAACTATATTACAGGATGGACGTCGCTTCTTCCTGGGCGGACGTTAGCGTCTATCCTGAAAGGATAATCAAGTTCTCTCCATCCCTCGGAGCGGTAGATTATATCGGGGAAATGCATGTACGATTCGACTGTTCTACGAAGACCCTCATCACTACTACAGATAAGGATCTCGATAGCTTTAAAACGGAATTCCAAAGAGCCTATAAGGATTCTGAATGGATTGACGCTCAATTGAACGAGCAGTGAATGGTACGATACGCGGTTGACGAGTGAAATTTTATGGATATCTTCTCGCTTTCAAGGCGGAATGCTAGTATCGTTAAAGAGATGTATAGCGTTGCATGTGAACGATGTAAATCTCGCTTGTAGCCCTGACGATGCCCAAAGGATCCCTATGACGATACGACTGCGTGCTCGAAAGTCTCTATTTTGCCTGGTAGTCATCCTCCTAACGGCTGTTGTGCTTGAGGCCCAAGAACTTGGGACGCAAGCCGTTCGGGCGCGAGCGGGGATCCTTGATGCACGGCAACTGGACTTCAGCAAGAACGCGACGGTAGCCCTTCGGGGTCAGTGGGAATTCTGGTGGGACGAGCTTATAGCCCCGGTTGGAGGCGAGCGCCCGGCGGCGCCTTGCTACGCCGAAATGCCGGCCTACTGGACCGGCTTCGAGCTAGATGGTCGACCGTTACCTGCCTACGGTAAGGCAAGCTACCGCCTACGCCTCGTTCTGCCCGACGACGGCGTCTACGGCCTGTACCTAAAGCAGATGGTCAGCGCCTATGCCTTGTACGTGAACGGGCGCCTGATAGGCGCTAACGGCCACGTTTCGGAGAACCCGGCCTCTGTGCGCCCGGAAAGCCGTCCCCAGGCCCTGTATTTTCAGGCCGAAGGCGGCGTAGCCGACCTCGTTCTGTACGTCGCCAACCAGGATTATCGTTACGGAGGACAATGGGAGGCTATCCTGTTGGGCTCCAGCTCGGCGATCAGCGCCTACGCCAACCGCCTCATGCTCACCGACCTGTTCCTACTGGGTTCTATCGGCATGATCGGCCTGTACTACCTGTTCATGTTCCTATTCCGTACGAAAGACCGTTCGCCGCTGTGGTTCGGTCTCTTCTGCCTCGTGGTGGCCGCTCGCGTGGCAACCACGGGAACCATAGCCGTAGCCCAGTTCTGGCCAGGCTTCTCCTGGGAGCTGTCGATCAAGCTGGAGCTCGCTATCTTTTCCTTCGGCTCTATTTTCTTCATGTCATTCTTCAGGCTCTTGTACCCGAGCGAGCTCAAGGTCCCGGTAGCGCGCGTTTTCCTGAGCGCGTTCGGAATCCTGGCAGCCTTGACGGCGGCGCTGCCGGTATCGATACTGAACCATCTGGTCATCGTGATGGAAGCGATCACGATGGCCGGTCTCCTGTACGTAGTAGGGTGTATCGTCCTGGCCCTGGCGCGCAAGCGCGAGCATGCGGCCATGATACTGGCCGGTTTCCTTTTTTTCACCGCTACGGCCATCAACGATATCCTGTATAGCCACAACTTGATCCCCTCAACGTATTTAGTGCCGCTGGGCCTATTCGCGTTTATCTTTACCCAGGCGATAACCCTGGCCAGGATCTTTTCTCGCTCCTTCTCGCAGGTGGAACACCTGTCGGAACGACTCTCGCACGTCAACTTGTCGTTGGAGCGCTTCGTGCCGCAGGAGTTCCTGTACTTCCTAGGAAAATCGAGCATCGTCGACGTGCGCCTCGGCGATCAATCCTTGAAGCACCTGACCATCCTGTTCAGCGATATCCGTTCGTTCACCACCCTGTCGGAGCAGATGACGCCGCAGGATAACTTCAACTTCTTGAACGCCTACCTGGAGCGGGTGGGCCCGATAATCCGCGACCACGGCGGCTTCATTGACAAGTATATAGGCGACGCCATCATGGCCCTGTTCCCCGACGATCCGGCCGCCGCCCTGGACGCCTCGATAGCCATACAAGAAAGAGTACGGCAGTACAACCAAGAGCGGCTGTCCTGGGGGCATGTGCCTATCCAAGTGGGTATCGGACTCCATAGCGGTGCGGCCATGCTCGGCATCATCGGCGAGAGCCGGCGATTGGAGAGTACGGTTATCTCCGACACCGTGAACCTGGCCAGCCGGATCGAGAGCCTGACTAAGCAGTACCATAGCGACGTCCTGCTGTCCGGAGAGTTGGTACGGCTCCTGGGAGATGACGCGCCGTACGACTTCCGCCTGATAGACCGCGTGACGGTTAAGGGAAAAAGCGCCGCCAGCGACCTGTATGAACTGGTATCGGCCTATGCGCCAGAGAAACGCGGCCTGCTCCTAAAGAACCAGGCCCGCTTCAAACAGGCCTTGGAAGCCTTCCAGGCCCATGACTATCGCGCTGCCGAGACTATCTTTAGCGATATAGCGCGGCAGAACCCAGATGATCTCGTGGTAGCAAGCTACGTGGAGCGGTGTCGAGGCTTGGGCTCTGCCTCCGCGGACGACGAAGCCGGCGTATCGGCCTAGGCCGATGCTCGGCTCATGCGGGCATCATGAAGCCGGCCGCTATGGCCGCGGCGACAAGGAGCGGGGCGGGAACCTTCTTGGTTAGCAAGAGACCCATGCTCAGCGCCGTGACGAGTAGGGTGTCCAGCGCGAATCTGTTTTCTTGCAGGAGTATGGCGCCTGAGGCGCAGATGAGGCCCGCCGCTACCGGGATGACTCCGCGCAACGATACCTTTATAGCCTTGATCCGCTTGAGGCCTTCCCATACGGGATATACGAAGTAGATAAGCAGGATGCCCGGCAGGAAGATGCCTATGCCGGCCGCAAGGGCGCCCGCAAGCTGGTGGAGTATGCCGCTGCCCCTCGCCGCAAGTCCTCCCGCGTAGGCGCTGAAGCTGAACATGGGGCCGGGAAGTCCTTGTACCAGTCCGAAGCCGGTCATGAACTCCTGGCTGGATAGGTAACCCCTGGTTTCTACTAGTTCACTGTGCATCAGGGGCACGACCACTTGTCCTCCGCCTATCACCAGGTAGCCATAGCGGTAGAAGCTCTCGAAGATATGCACGAGGGTCGTATCCCATACGAGGGTAAGGACAAGGCTTGCGACTAGAATGGCGGCAAAGGCCGAGAGGTAGGCCCAGGGCGGATTCAGCCTCACTCGGTTCCCAAGGTTCCTTTCCTTGGATACGGCTATGCTCAGTACGCCGCCAAGCAGGAGGGCAAGGGGATAGATCCATGCCTCCCGCATGAAATACGTGCTTACCGCGCCTGCCAGCAACAGGCCGGCGCTCAGCGCGTCCCGGGCCGCCTTACGCCCAAGCCTGAATGCGGCGGATAGGATAAAGGCCACGGCCATGGGGCCTATATACCTCAGTCCGGCCTGAGAAATGCCAAGGCTGTCTAGGAACTGGCCCAAGAACGATAGCACCGTCATTAGGCTCAGTACTGGCAGGGCCCACACCAACATGGTGAGCAGGGCCAGGAGGGGGCCTCCGTGCTTGTAGCCGATCGCTACGATGGTCTGGGTACTGCTCGGGCCCGGCAGGATGCCGGTGAGGGCTATGAGCTCCATGAGCTCTTCTTCGCTCAGGTAGTGTCCCTTAATCACTAATTGGTCGGTGAAGACCCCGTAATGGGCCTCGGGGCCGCCGTAGGCGCCCATCGAGCACAGGAAGACATCCTTAAGAAAGCCCGGCCAGGTGGACTTGTCACGCTTGCGTTCGACTGAACTCATTCCTGACTCAACCCTTCAGTGAAGCCCGTTCCGCCACGGCGTAGCGGCGGAACGGGCAGTCTTTCATTCGGCGGCCTTGCCTCAGCGCCTAGCCGGCTTTACGGGTATCCAGACTTCTGTATAGCACTGGGGGCTAGAGGGGTCGCCGCGCGGGTCGTCGCGGGGGAAGGGCGGGTAAACCTCGAAGTCGGCCGTTCCGGCGAACTCGTATCCAGAAGCCGGGAACCATTCGTTGTAGGCTCGCTTCCAGGTCTCCTGGATTGCCGTCGGCATAGGGCCGACGCAGGGGAACACGACGTAGGTCGCTGGCGGCACGGTAAGCCGCGATACGCCGGGTAGCTTGGCTAGGCCTTTCTTCTTCGCTGAGTCGTCAGGAGTCTCTACCGCTATGTAGTAGTGAAAGTAGCCGTCGGGATTTGCACTCGGCACACAAACCGAGTAGCCCAAGCCCTCCCTGAAACGACGCCAGCGTGTCGACGCTTCCATCGGATAGGCAACGTTGCCAGAATGCCGTTATCTCTACGGTGTTCTTGCCTTCCCGTTGGGTAGTCCGGATCTTGTAGCCGGATACCTCTAAAGCCTCTCTCGTCTCGATCCTGTATTGCATTGGTCGGTCCCCTTTCAGGACAACGGTGAGCTGGAGGGGAGGCCAGATCTCGAGGCCGGTACCGTCCTCGCGGGCCTGGCTCGGCGTAATGCCGTACTGTCTGCGAAACGCCTTGGCGAAGGCCTCGGGCGTCTCGTATCCATACCGCATGGCCACGTCGATCACTCGATCGCGGCGGAGTCCCAGGTCGAGGGCGGCCATGCCGAGACGTCGCCTGCGGACGTACTCCCCTGGACTAAGGCCGAAGACGACGCCGAACATGCGTACGAAATGGCAGAGCGAACAGTTTGCGCGGCGGGCCGCCTCGGCCATGTCGACCTGGCTCCGCAAGCCCGTTTCCAGATACGCGACCGCGTCGGCCAGCCTCTGGGACCACGAAACTCCCGCATCGTCTTTCATACCCTCGCAGCTCCTTGTCCTGGACAGGATACTAACGTATCGATAATCGTTCGTCCTGTCAGTTCTTGTCTAGCTACGACAGGGCCCTGGCGCCAATCTTCCTTCCTCGCGTGTCGATACCCTAGCGCCTTCCAGCGGACATGGGAGAAGCCTTCACCGCCGGCCTGGCGACCTTCGGCGTATCGTCCTTGGTCCTGCGGAAGAGGCTCTAGGGATCCCAGCGAACGGGACGGCCGCCGTAGCAATTTTCTGCGGCCGCCCCGGGTAGCATCGTCGCAAGGGACGCTAGGATCGCATCTAGTAGCGCTCCCTGATTGACCAGATATGCAAGTACGGATCCGAGCCTGTAACGTAGGCAGTCTTATGTAATGCTTCCGACCCAAGAGAACAACTATAGTTGTAACGGGCCATGGGTCCACGGGATCTAGACTCTGACTATGGGTCCCGAGGCGGCTATTCTCTCTTACGTTTTCCTCAACACGCTGAATAGGAGTTTCCCTCAGATAGCTCGCCGTGACGCTGCTATATCATACATCTCGACGCGATCGTATCCATCATGGCCTGGATGATAAGCGTAGCGCGGAAACGGGGTTGAGTCCCGACCAGGTTAATTGAGCGACGACACTTCAGGAGGGTAAGATGAGCGCTTCATATTGGCAGAGCCTCGCATCTGGGTTCCAGCGGTACTTGCGAAAGCATGATAACCCCGTTCGATTGGCATCAGGCGCGCTCCTAGCAGGGTTGATAATGGCTAGCTGTAGCGTAGGCGCCCTGGGTGGAGGAGATGGACTCAACGCGGCCGGAGGCAGTCAAGGCGATACCCAAGCGAAACCCGGTGGATCGATAACCTACTATCTTCCCCCTTCCGGTTCGGACCTCGAGATCCTTCCTTTGGCGAACATCATTGCCATAGCAGGCGATGAGGTGCTCGTCTTGGGTGCTTTTAGCGAAGCAGGCGCGATCTCGGAAATCAGAGGTCTATCGGTACATCGAAACGGTAGCGACGTAATGGGATACTTCCTTAATAATCCTGACAGTAGCCTAGCCTATTACTACCAAATCGCCGGATCGGGTAAAAAGCTTCCGCGCTTGATTAAGGTAGATGCGAGCAACGCAGACGAAGATCCCCGCGTAGAGCTGTACGATTACGACTGGGCGACAGGGGCGTCGAGCCTCATGGCAAGCTTCTTCGTAAGCGGATCAAGCGGCGCGTACAGGGCGGTCGCCGCGTATGGTTCCCGCGACCTCGATGAGATCGAGTCTTCGCTACGTGACGCGTTCCGCACATTCATTGAGCATCGTACCCATTTCGTCGTAGATATGGTCCTCTCAGTCAGGGATTATATCCTAGCGCGGTTTAGCGACGAAGATACCCGGGACTTTACGGCCGGCCTTGAAGCGGACTTGACTAGAATGGAAGAGACGATCGATTCGATTGAATCAGGCGATGCCTTTACGGCCTCCAATGAGGCAACCGAACGCGAAAGTACGGCAAAGAGGGAATCGATCGCGGGTTTCGATTCTACCTCTGACGGCGAAGCCTTCCTATCCAACGTACAAGGAGGCATCAAGATTATTGCGGGCGACGGCCAGAAAGGCGTCCCGAATACCCCCCTCGACCAGGAGATCCAGGTACTAGTGGTAAACGAGCAACTAATACCACAGCAAGGCGTAGAAGTGGATTTCATATACGAGGAAGATCCGAGCACCGTGGTCACCGACGCCGATGGATACGCTCGCTATACCTGGATCCTAGGAGAATCCGTCGGCGCTCAGTTGCTGACGGCCAGGATCAAGGAGTCCGCTCCCCTAGGCTACGCGAAGAGCCAGATCGCGATACCAGCCGAAACCCTAGAGGATTTCGATTTCATTAAGCTTGAGCTTGGCGGCGTCGCCGGGGCGACGCCGGCGAGCACGCCCGGGATGTTTGGTCTTAGCTTCCCGTTCAGGCTATCAGGTACAATTATTACGAGAGAAGGAGTTGATTACCTCAGCCTAGGTGCAGATTACTTATATTTCGGGTCGGTGCTTGAAGAGCATTTTTCTATCTGCTTCCCGGCCTCGGGAGAGGGAACGTACGTAATCCCGATCGGCACTGGCTTCGATTATAAAGGAATATATATTAACCCGCTTTCCGACGGATTGGTATCCCGTATCGGAGTCCCAAAGGATGATTATAGATCGTATGGTACCAAGGGAAACCTTACCATAACTGTCCATCAGGATACTCAAAAATATTGGGGAGAATTCTATGGGGTGCTTGAGCAACGATTCGTATGGCAGAGTTCGAGCGGAGACCCGGCTACGCTCAGCGTCGCCAACGGTACTTTCATGTTCCAAAAAAAATAGGGCGTTTCTGTTATTCGCTTGGGCACAGCTGGTTAACTACGCGGCGAGGCGACCGGGCTGGATCAGCCTATCCCCTAAGGCACCTCTTGGCCGCTAGGCGGCCGGTCATGATGGCGGTGGGGCCGCCGGCGGGGCTGTAGACCCACTTGCCCGCGGCGTACACGCCGGGTAAGGGCGTCTTTACGGAGTCGGCCATACGGACCATGCTCGTGACAGCCGGGATGTCGCCCTCGAAGGACCAGCCCACGATGGAACCCTCGGAGCTTCTCACGCGCTCGTAAATAGAGTAGGGCGAGGCCGAGAGGCTGAAGAGTATCCCGTCCTTGAGCCCAGGATAGAGCCTCTCGGATATTACGGCGATAAATTCCTCTTCGACCTGCTTCTTGAACTCATCGTACCAGCCGGAGGCGCGGACGCGTTCGCAGAGGTCGTAGTCGAAGAGCGCGCTGATGATGACGCCGGAGGCGCCGGGCGGGGCGGCGTCGGGGTCGCGCAGGACGGGGATCGAGACCTCGAAGGTGTTATAGCGGCAGAAGCGTCGTAGCCAGGCGTAGAGCTCGGCCTTGGTCACCGTCGCCCAGCGGCTAAGGAGCGCCCTGAGCTCGTCGGTATGCACGGAGCCTAGGCCAGCGCGGTCGGGCGTGTAGAAGAGATGCCCGCTCCCGGCTCGCGCGAGCTCCTCCGGTGGCAGCGACGAGGCGACGAAGACCGAGAAGACCGACTCGGCGCCCTTCCGCGCGAGTACCGCGTCCCTGCGTCGCGATAGCTCGGCCTGTTCCTTGGCGCCAAGGCCGGAGCCATCGGCGGCGCGGTAGAGGGCCTTGAGGTCGCCTGCCCAGATGAGCCTATCGTAACGATAGGCTAGGCCAGCCGCATCGGTGAGCGTCCTCTTGGCCGCGTCAAGGCCGACGATCTCGATCCCGTAGCGTATCCGGCCGCCCAGCCTTGCTATGGCGCCCTCGAGCTCGGCGATGAAGGCGCCGACCCCGCCCTTAGGATACACGTAGTCGCCGTAGAGCGCGAAGTAGCTCAGGGCGAAGAATACCGGCGTCTTCCTGAAGAAGTGCTGCCCTATGATGTCCTTGAGCGCCCGGTTGCCGGAGAGCCTGTCCAGGGTCTCCTCGAAGGGCGTATCCATCCGGGAGATGCGGTACATCGTCCGCGCGAATTTTACCAGCCAGGCCAGCATCGACGGCGCGAAGGCGAGGACGTTCCTCTTCTTGGCGAAGAGGGGGCTGTCCACGCCGTAGAGCACCTTCATGTCGCCTATGACGCTTCCTATCGCCCCGAGTATGGCGTCGACCTCGGCCTCGCTGCCAGGGTAAAGGCCCTTGAGGAGGCGCCCGTACTCGGGTAGGCTGCGCTCTCCCTCGATGACGAGGGACCGGTCCTCTATCCCTAGGGTGATGGGGTTGGGCAGGACCTCTATATCGAGCCCGAACTCCTTGATGAGGGGCCTCACGAGGCCTGCGTTCACGAGGGCGCGCGCCCCGCCCTCGAAGCGGAAGCCGTCGCGCCAGAACGAGTTCATGAGGCCGCCGCAATGCTCGTTCTTCTCGATGAGGAGCACGTCCTTGCCCTTGCGCGCAAGGCTCAGGGCCGCGGTCAGCCCCGCGAGTCCTCCGCCTACGACTATGACGCTCGCTCCTAAGGAGCCCGCCTCGGTCATAGCTCGACCCCCTTGTCGCGTAGCAGCGCCACGGTCCTCTCCCAGAGCGCGTCGGCCGCCTCCGGGTCGAGGGCGGGCGGGGCCAGGCCTTCCTCCGTGGTTAGGTGGAAGAACGAGTCGGTCCTGCCGGCCAGGGCGGAGGAGGCCCCCAGGTAGTAGAGCGCCTCGGCCGAGACCTCGGGAGAGTCGGAGCGCGTATCGATGACATGCCGCTTGTACCACTGGTAGAGGGGGCCGTTACCCTTGCCCGACTCCGAGCGCACCATGCCGGGGTGCATGGCGTTGACGGTCACGCCGTAGGGCGACAGTTCCGCGGCCAGGCGATGCATCGAGAGGAGCTGGGCTATCTTGCCCGCGCCGTAGCCCTTGATGCCCGAGTAGCGGCGTCGCTCCCACTGCAGGTCGTCCAGGTCCAGGCCCCAGGCCATGACGCGGTAGGCCTCGGAGCAGACGAAGAGTACGCGCCCGGCGCGATCGCGCTTGAGCTTAGGAAGGAGCATAGACGTTACGACGAAGGGCGCCAGGTAGTGCACCGCGAAATTCGTCTCGAGGCCGTCGGGCGTCTCGGTCCGCCGTTCCATGTGCAGGCCGGCGTTGTGGATGAGGACGTCTATCGGCCTCTCTTGCGACGAGAGGTATGTTCCCGCCTTGCGTATGCCGGACAGGACGGATAGGTCGGCTATGCACTGCTCGACCGAGGCGCCGAACTCGGCGACCAGCTCCCCCCGGACGCGCTCGGACCGCTCCTCGCTCCGGTTGACCATGACCACGGTCGCGCCCATGGAGGCGTACTTGCGCGCGGCCTGGCGGCCTACGCCGGACGTGGTACCCGTAATGGCGACGAGCCTCCCGTCGAAGCGCTCCTCGCAGCGCTCTGGAGCCTTCTTCATATTCTTAATCATGGCGGCCACGTTGGACCACTCGTACTGAGGCCAATACTTTCGCACCGCGGAGATCGGCATTCAACGTTCTCCTTTTTTTTAAGGACGCGAAATCCATTGTAGCCGCGGACTCGTCGCCGGGCAAATGAAAAATCTTGGAGTGGACTACTAGGATACGCTCGCGGCTGTTGCATTCCGCCCCGGGATGTGCTCAAAATGGACGGTATGAAGACCAAGCGCGTCCTGTACCTGTTCCTGGCCCTGATGGCCGGCCTCGTCGTCCTAGCGGCGCTCAACAGGGATGCCTTCCTGGCCGCCCTGGATCGCCCCGAGCTCCGCGGCCACGCCCGCTTCGCCCACATCGTCGCGGCCTCGCTCTTCTTCTGTAACGCGGTCGTGGGCATGCTCTGGGAACGCCGCGCCCTGGCCTCCGGCCGCAAGGACGTCATCCTGCACACCTACGAGACCGTGGCCTGGCTGGACGCGCGCCTGTCGTCGCCCCTCATCGTCGCGACCCTGGTGGCCGGCCTCATGATGGCCGCGCCGGCCGGCGACATCTGGTCGCTCGGCTGGCTCTCCTGGGCCTTCGCCCTCTTCATCCTCTCCGGCGCCTTCTGGATCCTGAGCGACATTCCCACGCAATACAAGGTCAAGCGCCTGACCGCGGCCCTGGATCCCGCCGACCCGGAGTTGCCTACGGAGCTCGCGCGCCTCCTTAGGCTGCGCTGGTGGATCAGCCTAGCGGGCGTCGCGCCCATCGTAGCCGTACTCGTTCTGATGGTCTACAAACCCGACATCCCGGCGCTGGCGAGCCTGTTCGGCTAGGAACGCGCGGGCGACTCCGCTCGCAGCGTTCGCTCGCCTCGAGCCGTGGAATCGTACGGGAAGGTAATCAGGCAACGTGCGCCGCCTCGCGGCCCCGCGCGCTCGATCTCGAGCGTCGCCTTGATCTGGGCGCATAGGGTCTCCACGAGGCGGAGGCCGATGCCGCCCCTCGCCTCGGTACGGTCGAAGCCTCTTCCGTTGTCGGTGACCGACAGCTCCAAGAAGCCGCCTTCTTTCCTATGGATACCGACCTCGATGCGGCCGCCCCGGGAGCGATCGTCGCCGAAGGCGTGGCAAAGGGCGTTCGAGACGAGCTCGCACAGGATGAGGCCGCAGGGAACGGCATGGTTAAGGTCGAGCTCCAGGTCTTCCGCCTGGATGCCCATCTCCACGGCTCCCGATCCGCAGGCGTGGTTCTGGCTCAGGTCCTGCACCAGGGTAAGCGCATAGTCGGCAAGGCTGAAGCGCGCGAGGCCTTCCGACTCGTAGAGCGCGTCGAAAACGCGCGACATGGCTCGGATCCGGTCCGCCAAGGATGCGTACGCGGCCACGGCGGCGATTGGATCGGAGTGGCATAGGCCCATCTCGACCAGGCTGACCAGGATCTGCATGTTGTTCTTGACCCTATGGTGGACCTCCCTTAAGAGGGCGTCCTTCTCGTCGAGGGCCGCTCGCAGCCGCTCGGCCGCGGCCCTACGCTCGCTTACGTCGGTCATGAAGCCTTCAATGGATTCAGGGACGCCTTCGGGGCCTGAGACGAGGCGAGCGTTCAGGGACGCCCAGAACTCGCCTCCGTCCTTACGGACCAGGCGAACCTCGCGTCCCAGCGATCGGCCATGCTCAAGCGTCTCGGAACCGAGCGCCCGGCGGTCGCCGGGCTCGGCGAACAAGCGGGCCTCGGCGCGTCCCAGGTCGTCGACGGCGACGGCGCTCGAGGCGTAGCCGAGTAGGCTCGCCGCGGCGGGATTGGCCGCTTGGAGCCGGCCGTCCAGGGTAATCCTCACGATGCCCTCGACGGCGTTCTCGTAGATGCCCCGGTAGCGTTCCTCGCTCGCGGCAAGCTGGCGCATCGCGGAGCGTATGCGCTGGCTCATCCTCTGGAAGGCCATGGAAAGGGCCTGGATCTCGTTGCGCGGGGCCGGCCTACCTTCGCCCTCCTCGGCTTGGGCGGAATCGGTATCGCGTAGGTAGGCCTCAGCGGCCTTGGTTACGAGGACGAGCGGCTCCGTCGCCCGCGATGAGAGCACGAGCGCCATGAAGGCGATGAGGGCCGCGATGGCGAGGCTAGCGCAGGACATAGCCAGTACCGTACGCCTCCGGCCGGACTCCAGTACCGAGCGGTACGATTCCAGCTCGTCCTCGTACGCGCTCGCTCCTATGATCCAGTCCCACGGCCTAAAGTAGGCCAGGCGCGCGATCTTCGTACGCGCTTCGGGTTCGCCCGGGTTCTGCCACCGGTAGCGTATGGTCGCCAGCTGACCCGGCTCGAGTACGCTCGCGGCCGCGACTATCTCCCGGGATACGTAGCGGCCGTCGCTGTCCTGTACGTCCCAGAGGAACTCGCCGTCGCGGCCGCCGTCCTTCGATACCACGTAGCGCATGTTATGGTCGCTTTGACCCGAAGCGACGA
>CAZNNA010000017.1:11493-20143 GCA_964573825.1 uncultured Treponemataceae bacterium | reverse complement strand
CATGGCCCCAGTATACCCGCCCGGGCCCGATTCGTGTCACTGTCGGTCTTCCTACCGCGCCTTCCTGACGGGTATCCATATCTCGCTGTAGTAGTCGGGGGCCGAATGGTCGCCGCGCGAGTAGACCTCGAGGTCGGGGCCCTCGGAGCGCTCGTAGCCGGAGCCGGGGAACCATTCGGCGTAGATGCGCTTCCAGACCGACTGGATGGAGCCCGGCAGGGGCCCTCGAGCGGAGAAGACGACCCAGGAGCCGGCCGGGGCTTCGAGCTCGACGCAGCCCGGCGGCAGCCGGGAACGGGCGGCCTCGCCGTCGGGGCGCTCGATGGCGGCCAGGTAGGTGAAGGTATCCGTCGCCTCGTCGTAGTCGTCCGCGCAGGCGCCCATGACGCCGAGCCGGGTATCGGGCGGCATGGCTTCCGCGAGCCTGCCTACGGTGCCGTCGGCGTTGAGCCTGGACCAGAAGGCCGGTATGGCCTTGAAGTTCTCGCCGCTATCGCAGGCGACCCGCAGGGGCACGCCGACGAGGGAGAGGGTACCCCTGTTCTCGATCCTGAATTCCATCGGTAGATCTCCTTTCAGCGCGACGCTGAACGAGAGCCTGGGCCACAGGCGTAGCCTGGCGCCCTCGGCGCGGGCCTCGCTGGGGCTCATGCCGAATTCCCTCCGGAACGCCCTCGCGAAGGCGTCGGCCGATTCGTAGCCGTACCGCAGGGCCAGGTCGAGGACGCGTTCCTCGCCCGAGGGTAGGCGCTGGGCGGCGAGGCTCAGCCTGCGCCGCCGCACGTACTCCCCGACGGTGACTCCCGTGACTACCTCGAACATGCGTAGGAAATGGAACGCCGAGCAGTTGGCGGCGGCCGCCGCGCGTCCCCACTCGAGCTCTCCTTCCAGGTTGCCTTCGAGGTAGTCGAGGGCCGCCTCCATGCGCTCCTGCCAGTTCACGTCAGTCGCTCCCGTTCTCTCGCGCTCGATGCGAGTGTACCGCCGTCGCGGGCGCCGCGCCCGACTCTCGTTGCGCTCCCCTGCGGGGTAGGCCAGGGCCTTCGGGAAGTATAGCCGGGGGGAGCCGCCGCGGGAACAGGCATCGAAGCGCGATCATCGGCGCCGCGTCGACGGCGGCCAGGCCCAGGCAGAGAGACAGTAGCAGGTTCTTCACGGTAGATTCTCCTTGACGATCTGACTATGGGATTAGACGGGGCCGGCGTCGTTCCGTGACGGGAGGCCTCGGGAAAAGGGAGAGACCATGAGGAACAATTTCGCTAGAGCGGCGCTGCTGGCGGTAATCCTATCGGCGACCGCCTGCGCCACCCACCCCGGGTACGAGGTAATAGCCTCCGCGCCCCTGTTCTCCAGGCCGGAATGCGTCGTATGGGACGAGGCGAGCCGGGCGTTCTACGTGAGCAGCATCGACGGGGCCATCGACCGCAAGGACGGCAGCGGCTTCATCTCCAAGGTCGACGAGCGGCTCGAGCCCGTGGACCTGCGCTGGGTCGAGGGCCTGGACGCGCCCAAGGGCATGCATGTCTCAGGCGGGTTCCTCTACGTTACCGACATCGACAGGATCGCCGTCATCGATATAGCCTCGGGCGACGTGGTCAGGTTCTTGCCGGTTCCCGGCGCCGAGTTCCTGAACGACGCGATAGCGCTCGCCGACGGGACCGTCGTCGCCTCGGACTCCAAGAAGGGCGCCCTGTTCCTGATCGGCCAAGGCGGAGGCGTCGCCGAGTCGTCGCTACGGCTCAGGTCGGCCAACGGCCTGGCCTACGACGGCGGCAGGGTCTACGTGGGGGCCGGCGGCGACATACTCGAGTACTCGCCCGCGGATGACAGGATCGTCTCTACGCTCGTAAAGGGCTGCGGCAACGTCGACGGCCTGGCCGTCTCGGGCGGACGGGTCTTCTACTCGAACTACTTCAGCGCCGTCTACGAGACCATGGGCGGCCGAACCGAGGCGATTTTCCGAGGCGTTCCCTTCATCGACCTTAGGGCTGACCTCTGCGTCCTGCCCGACGGTACGATAGCGGTGGCTGATTTTAAGGATTCCGTCCTATTGTATAGGCCTCGCTAGGCGGCCTACGAGGGAGGGCTCCAGGACGAGGCGAGCGCTCGGACGAGGCGAGCGCCTAAGGCGAGGCTTAACGATCCTTGACATTCGTGGTTAATAGTATTACTAGTAAAACTATGGATACCAGTAAGGACGACAAGGGCCGCTACTTCATGGCCAGCGCGCGGGTCGGGCCCAAGGGGCAGATAGTCATTCCCAAGGAGGTCCGGGACATGTTCGGCATAGCCCCGGGGGACCTCCTCCTCCTCATGGCCGACAGCGAGCGCGGCATTGCGCTCCACCGGCAGGACGCCATGGAGGGCCTAGCCAGGGGCATCTTCGAGGGTAGGGGACCCGAGCTCCTGCCCCGGGAGGAACAGGCCGGACTGACCGAGTTCGCCAAGGCCATACGCGCCGCGGGCGCGTCCGGGGGCTCGTCCGGGGGCGCGTCCGGGGACGAGCCCGAGGGAGGATCGGAATGAGCATCCTAGGCGTCCGGGGGCTCACCAAGTCCTACCCGGGCTTCACGCTGGGGCCGCTGGACTTCGAGCTGGAGGCCGGCAAGGTAACGGGTTTCATTGGCCGCAACGGGGCGGGCAAGACGACGACGCTCAAGTCCATGCTCGGCTTCGTCCACCCGGACGGTGGCCGGGCGGAGTTCTTCGACATGGACTTTAAAGAGCGCGAGGCGGAGGTCAAGGCGCGCCTGGGCTTCGTCTCGGGCGGCGTGGACTACTACGCCCAGAAGCGGCTCAAGGCCATAGCGGAGGTCACCTCGAGCTTCTACCCGGGCTGGGACCGCGTCGCCTACGAGGGCCTCATGGAGCGCTTCTCTCTGGATCCGGCCAAGACGCCGGCCCAGCTGTCCGCCGGCATGCGGGTCAAGTTCTCCATCTGCCTGGCGCTCTCCCACGGGGCCGAGCTCCTCATCCTGGACGAGCCCACGAGCGGCCTGGACCCGGTCTCGCGCGACGAGCTCCTGGACGCCTTCCTGGACCTGAAGGCCGAGGGCGCGACCATACTCTTCTCGACGCATATCACCTCAGACCTGGACAAGTGCGCCGATCGCATACTCTATATACGCGCGGGACGGCTCTTCGCCGACGATACGGTGGAGGGCTTCCTGGGCGGGTACCGGCTGGCGTCGGCGGGGCCCGGCGGCTTTTCGCCGGAGGCGGAGCGGGCCCTCGTGGGCCAGCGGAGGACCAGGGAGGGAGCCACGGGCCTCTTCGCGCGAGCGGACGCCGACCGCCTGGGCCTGGCCTGCGAGCGGCCGAGCCTGGAGGCAGCCATGGTCCACCTGGAGAAGGAGCTAGCGCCATGATGAAGCTACTGGCCAAGGAACTGCGCCTGGCGATGCACCCGACCTGCGTCATCTTCCTGGGGCTATCCGCCCTGCTCTTGATACCCAACTATCCGTACCTCGTGACGTTCTTCTACACGGGGCTCGGCGTCTTCTTTACCTGCCTCTCGGGCAGGGAGAACAACGATATCGCCTATACCGTGGCCCTGCCCGTCGCCAAGGCCGACGCGGTCAAGGCCCGCTTCCTCCTCGTGATCGCCGTAGAGCTGGCCCAGGCCGCGATCGCCGTACCCTTCGCCCTGCTACGGGCGCGGCTGCCGCTCCCTGGCAACGCCGTCGGGATGGACGCCAACCTGGCCTTCTTCGGCTGCGCCTTCCTAGCCATGGGCATCTTCAACGCGGCCTTCTTCGGCGCCTACTACAGGGACGTCCGCAAGGTCGGCAAGGCCTTCGTGACGGCGAGCGCCTGGGTCTTCGCCTACATAACGCTCGTCGAGGCGTCCTGCCACGCCCTGCCCCTCTTCAGGGACCGCCTGGATACGCCCGACCCTCGTGAGCTCGGCCTTAAGCTCGCGGCCTTGGCGCTCGGGCTCCTGGCCTACGCGGGCCTGACCGCGGCGGCCTACCTCAAGGCGCGGCGCGACTTCGAGAGGCAGGACCTATAGGCCGGGAGGCGAGGGGATAGCGATTTCCTGGGAGTAAATCTGATATATCACTGATTGACAGCTCCCCACCCATGCCGTACACTTGGCTCGTCGATACGAGCCGGGGAGTGATCTGCTCCCTATACCGATACGCGATGGGGTGGAAGCGAGCATGACCGCGCTAGCCAAGAACGAGTCGCTCTGCATAGGATGCGGAGCCTGCGAGATGGCCTGTTCCCAGGCCTACTTCAAGGTCGAGGACAGGGAGAAGGCCTGCGTCAGGGTCGATCCCGCCTCCGGCGGTACGGGGTTCAGCCTCACTATCTGTACCCAGTGCGGCATCTGCGCCCGGGAGTGCCCGACCATGGCGCTCAGGGCCGACGCTCGCGGCGTCATCCGCCTGAACAAGGATACCTGCGTCAACTGCTACATCTGCGTAGGCTACTGCCCAACGGGCGCCATGATGCGGCGCGACGATAGGCTGGAGCCCTTCAAGTGCGTGGCCTGCGGGCTCTGCGTCAAGGCCTGTCCCACGAAGGCCCTTACGCTCGTGAAAAGGGAGGGCTGAGCGATGGCCTCTAAGGAACTCATGGAAGGGCGCGGGCTCGTGAGCGAGCTGCGGTATCCGATCAAGGATATTGAGCGGGGCTACGCTAACCGGACCCTGTACGTCAACGTCGGGGACGGGACCATCACGGAGAAGCCGGTCACGCAGTTCATGAAGGACAAGTTCGTGGGCGGCAAGGGCTTCGGGCTCTACTACCTCTGGAACGCGGTAACGCCCGCTACCCGCTGGGACAGCCCGGAGAACGAGATCATCATAGCCGGCGGGCCCATCTGCGGCATCACCCAGTACCCGGGCGCCGGCAAGGCCCTCGTCTGCTCCCTGTCGCCCCTCACGGACATCCCCATAGACTCCAACGTCGGCGGCTACTTCGGCCCCCTCCTCAAGTTCTCGGGCTGGGACGCCCTGGAGCTCCAGGGCAAGGCCGAGCGCGACGTGATACTCTTCATCGACGGTAACGAGGGCGTCGTACGCCTGGAGGAGGCGCCCCTCGAGGCCGTGGACGCCCACGTGCTCGGCGAGCAGCTGACCCATATGTACGCCGAGGGCGAGGACGACCGGCGCAACGTGGCCGTGGTCACGGCCGGTACCGCCGCCGAGCATACCCGCCTCGGGCTCCTCAACTTCACCTTCTACGACCCGCGCCGCAAGGCCGTCAGGCTCAAGCAGGCCGGGCGAGGAGGCATAGGCACGGTGTTCCGCGACAAGCGCATCAAGGCGCTGGTCGTCCGCTACCGGGGCGTCAAGGGCGACCTGAACCATCCGGCGGACCTCCCGGCCATAGCCAGGACGGGCGTCAAGTACCACAGGAACATGTGCACGCTCGATCCCAAGCAGAACAACATGCGCAAGATCGGCACCGCCAACATCATCGAGGTCATGGATCGCTACGACCTGTTACCGACCCATAACTTCAAGTTCGGTAGCCACCCCGACACGCACAAGATCCAGTCCAAGGTGTTCATCGAGCGCTTCGTGACCCAGGGCATGCCCGACGGCTGCTGGTACGGCTGCTCCATGGCCTGCGCCAAGGCCGCGGACGGCTTCGAGCTATTGACCGGGCCGTACAAGGGCCAGAAGGTGGTAGTCGACGGGCCCGAGTACGAGAACGCCGCGGGCCTGGGCGCCAACTGCGGCATCTTCGACCCCCAGGCCATACTGGAGCTCAACTTCTACTGCGACACCTACGGCGTCGACACGATTTCCTTCGGCACGCTGACGGCCTTTACCATGGACTGCTACACTCGCGGCATCATTAATAAGGAGATAACCGGCGGGCTGGAGCTAAATTTCGGTAACTCGAGCGCCGCCTTGGAGCTCCTGCACCTGATGAGCCGGGGCGAGGGCTTCGGGCTCGTAGCGGGCCAGGGCGTGGTCGGCATGAAGCGCATCTTCGCCGAGCGCTACGGCGCCGACCCCGCCGTCCTCCGCGACATCGGCATGGAGCAGAAGGGGCTCGAGTACTCGCAGTACATGCCCAAGGAGTCGCTGGCCCAGCAGGGCGGCTACGGGCTGACCAACAAGGGACCGCAGCACGACGAGGCCTGGCTCATCTTCATGGACATGGTCAATAACCAGATACCGAGCTTCGACGACAAGGCCGAGGCCCTGCATTACTTTCCCATGTTCCGTACCTGGTTCGGGCTCTACGGCCTCTGCAAGCTGCCCTGGAACGACCTGACCCCGGCCGACAACAAGCTGACCGACGAGCCGGCCAAGGTCCCTGAGCACGTTGATAACTATATAACCATCTGCAACGCCGTGACCGGCAAGAACATCGATAAGAGCGAGCTCATCAGGGAATCGGAGCGCGTCTACAACTTCCAGCGCGTCTTCAATATCCGCATGGGTAAGGGGCTCAGGGCCAACGACGCGGTGCCCTACCGCTCGCTCGGGCCCGTCACCGCGGAGGAGTACCTGAGCCGCGAAGAGCGCTACGATAAGCAGATGGCCGAGACCATAGGCGTATCGCCCGAGGGCAAGAGCGTCGAGGAGAAGATAGCCATAACCAGGCGCTACCGCGAGGGCCGGTACGAGCAGCTCATAGACGCCGTCTACAGGCGCCGCGGCTGGAGCGCGGGGGGCGTGCCCACGATAGAGCACCTGAAGGAGATAGGCATGGACCTGCCAGCGGTGCTCGAGGTGGCGGAGAGGGCCCTGCGGACCGAGGCGTGATAACCGTCAACGGCCGGGCCGCCGACGAACTCGGCGGCCTGGATGTCCGGGCCGTCATCGAGGCCCGGTATCCCTACGCCAGGATCTACGTCAAGTACAACGGCGAGCACGTCGAGCCCGAGGCCTACCCGCGCCTACGGCTCAAGGACGGCGACGCCCTGGAGGTCATCCACCTCATGGCTGGAGGCTAGGGCTAGGCCGTACGCACGTCGCCCTCCGATGCCCGGTATTCCCGGGGCGTCGCCTTGAAGCGTCGCCTGAACATGGCCGCGAAGTTACTGGGGCTGTCGAAGCCGGTGCGCGCGGCTACCTCGGTGACGCTCAGGCCGGGTTCCCGTAGGAGCAAGGCCGCGGCTCGGGACAGCCTATACTCGATGAGGTATCGGACCGGTGAGGTCCGTAGCGTTCTCCGGAAGCAGCGAAGGCACTCGCGCTCGCCTATGGAAGCCGACGCGGCTATATCGGCGAGCGACGGCTCCTCGGCGTAGGCTCCGTGTATGAAGGCGAGCATGGCCTTCATCCGTTCCGTATCCCGACCCCTACCGTCAGATGACGACGATTCGTCGCTCGCTTTCGCCGCGTAGACGGCATGGCAGGCGCGGGATAGCCTGTCCCTGACCGTGAACTCGTAGCCGGACGGCTCGCTATCCATGGCGTCGAACGCCTCGGCGAACCATTCGGCCAGGGACCCGTCGCGCGCTCCGAGACCGCTCGCGGGCCAGGCGGCGAGGGCCGCGCGGCGTACGAGGGGCATGACGTAGCGCGTAGAGAACACCGATCCGGGCTCTCCTCCGACGAGGCTCGGGTGAAAGACCACGGTGTCCAGGTCGCAGTATCCCATAGGCGTCGCCGCGTGCAGGCAGCCGGAGTTGATGAACAAGACGTCGCCCTCGCGCAGGAGGAACTCGCGTTCCGGCACGGCGAAGCGCATTCGCCCGGAGGTAACGCGTACGAGCTCGAACTCCTCGTGCCAATGCCAGGGGACGGCGTCGCCCGAGGCCTCCGAGTAGCGCGTGCGATAGCCGGTACAGGGGAAGCCCTCCGTCGCGTGCGACTGGCGCTCATGCCCGTTCTCGTCGGTAGTGACCCTGCACGGTCGTAGAATCATCGCCCCGCTCTCTTTCCCGCCCGGGCTCGCCCTCTCCCCGGTGCCTGGGGCGAGTCGCGTATGGTCGGTATTTAGATAGTATATGGCTAAATAGCGATAGAATCGAGTACGAACAGGCGATATCCTTATAGGCATGAGCCTTGCCATAGACCTTCACATGCATAGCGATTACAGCGACGACGGCGATTCGTCGCCATCGGAGCTCGTCGCCCTGTGCGCTAGCGCAGGGATCGGGACGATGGCCGTGACCGACCATAACAGCGTCCGCGCCATCCCGGAGGCGATGCGGGCCGCGAGCCGGGCCGGCCTCGTATGCATCCCCGGGATAGAGATAGACTGCGCCTTCCAAGGCGACGACCTCCACGTGCTCGGCTACGGGATAGACTACGGGAGCGGCGACTTCGCGCGGATCGAGGGGAACGTCGCCGAGCAGGGGCCCCTCGCGTCGCTACGCATGCTCGAGTCGACGCGGTCCTTAGGCTTCGATGTCTCCGAGGCGGATATGGCCGCTATAGCGGCCGGGCGCCGCCGCCGGGATACCTGGACGGGGGAGATGCTTGCCGAGGTCCTGCTCGGCGACCGGCGCTACCGGGACCACCCGCTCCTGGCGCCGTACAGGAAGGGCGGCGACAGGGGCGATAATCCCCTGGTAAACTTCTACTGGGACTACTACGCGAAGGGAAGGCCCTGCAACGCGGCGGTCTCGTACCCGTCGCTCGAGGACGTCGTCTCCGTCATCCGACGGAACGGCGGCGTGGCTATCCTCGCCCATCCCGGCGCCTATCCGGTGCCGTATAAAGGTCGGCTCGAT
>CAZNNA010000017.1:5555-11483 GCA_964573825.1 uncultured Treponemataceae bacterium | reverse complement strand
GGGAGCGACTACCACGGCGCGACGAAGCCCGCGGTCCGTATCGGCGGTCATGGCTGCCTCCTCCCCGAGGAACGGGTACTGGCCGAGCTGCGAGACGCCATCGCGAGGCGCTCCTGGACTCTACGGGAAGCGTCGCCTATCCTATAGCTCCAGGGGAGGTACTCATGAACGGGAGAACGGAGCGTAGGGCCGATCTGCTCGAGGTACTGCGGCGGCGCTTCGCCTCGCATCCGGAGCGCCACGAGGGCCTGTCTTGGGACTACGTCCTTCCGCGGCTCGAGGCCCGTCCCGAGGCGCTTGAGTCGATCGGGCTCATGGAGGATTCTGGCGGCGAGCCCGACGCCCTAGGCGGGCCGGGGCCGGACGGCTCGGTGGCCTTCTGCGACTGCTCGCCGGAGAGCCCCGCCGGGCGGAGGAGCCTCTGCTACGACGAGGCGGCGCGAACGGCGCGCAAGGAGCATAGGCCGGAGGGGAGCGCGCTCGGCATGGCCGAGGCCATGGGGATAGCCCTCCTCGACGAGGACGGCTACCGACTGCTCCAGTCCCTGGGCGCCTTCGACCTGAAGACCTCGAGCTGGCTCCTCACGCCGGCCGGGGTGCGCGAGGCCGGCGGCGCCCTCTTCGGGGACCGCCGCTACGGCCGCGTCTTCACCTACCACAACGGCGCCGACTCGTACTACGGCGCCCGCGGCTTCAGGGGGATCGTCAGGGCCTAGGCGGCCCGGGAACTGCCTCTAGAAGGCGGAACGCCTTAGGAACGAGAGCGAAAGGGCCTTGATCCAGCGTATTATCCTTGTATGGTCGCGGTACGAAAGTCCTTAGGTCGTATTCGGACGCTTGTTAGGTCGGGTACCGATCCTTGGACTTTCATACCGCGACAATTGTTGGTTTTTTCCTCCGGCTTGGAGAAAACGAGGCCGACTATAAGCAAGGGCCGCCTAAATAGCGCGCGAGGGACGGGTATGGGAATGGGTTTTTTACCTAGCCGGGGCTAGACGACGAGGAGGCCGGGACAGACGGTCTCCTTGACGTCCCTGTCGCTGGGGCGGGTACGCTGCCGGGGACTCGCTACGGTATACAGAAAGGCGAGCTGCTACGCGGTTGGACCGGAGACCGCTCCGTTCCAAAAGCGATGTCGGCCCTCCTACGGGGCCGCTGGCGACAACAGCCATGCCGTACAGCCAGGTGCATATTCCGGAATACAGGTTGAGTATCGACGCGTAGAAACGGAAAGATTAATAGAAATATCGAAGAGGCCCTCGTGGCTCAGACTCGATTGTCCCGTACCAGTGAAGGGCTTGCGCATGGTGCTTGGGACTTGTACTATTACGGCTGCCCGATGAAATCCACCATACTATTCTTACTGGCTTCTATCGCCGTCAGCGAAGTCGATATCAGGACAAAGCGAATACCGAATCAGTATATCGTGCTTCCTTACGCGTTCGCGCTAGCGGAGAGCCTGTCCCTCGGTACGCGCTTCGCTCTCGTGCGCCTCGTGGAAAGCCTCGCCGTCCTCGCTTTCTTCCTCGCGTTCAGGAAGCTCGTGAAGGGCAGGTTCGGGCTCGGGGACGTGAAGCTCATCGCGGCTTCAACCATGTCGTTCGGGATCGTAGGCACGCTGCTCGAGGTACTCTGCGCCAGCTTCGTAGCGCTGCTTTGGGCCGTGGCGAAGGTGGGAAAGGATGTACGGTTCGCTTTCGCCCCGTTCTTGGCTATCGGTATGGCCGTAGCGATACTCGTAGAACCTTTTATGGGTGCTTTCTTGGCGATGTGATGGTATAATCGATCGTCGGAGTCGTAACGATGCAAAAAAAATCAATGAGTTACCGTAGAACGATAGTATCCATATCCGTATCGCTAGTATTACTCAGCGTCGCGCTGCTCCCCGTGGCCGCGCAACCGATCTCGAGGATGGACTTCAAGAATCAGCCGATCGCAGATATCCTTCTCGTCCTAGCCGAGGCCTCGGGTATCTCTATCGTAGCCGACGAGACGATCTCGGGGAACGCATCGTTCTATTTCTCGGAGACCGATATAAGGACCGCCCTGCGATCCTTCCTCGGCGCGCAGAGGATCTATATGCGCGAGGAGGAAGGGATCATATACGTCTCGAGGATAGACGTATCGGTCTCGAGCGATGGCCGCGTAAGCGTACACGCCGAGGACGTGGATCCTTCCTTGATACTTAAGGCCTTGTCCAGGAAGGCAGGCAGGACGATCCTGAATGACGCGCTGCCTAAGACGACGATGACGGTGCATATCAACGAGATCGCCCTGGAGGAAGCCGTCAGGATCGTAGCGGCTCGCTTTCCCGACTACGAGCTTATCGTATCGCCCTCGAGCCTGTACTTGAAGCGCATCGATGCCTCCGGGAAGAAGCCCGCCTCGGCTCGAGGCTCCGTTCCAAGTATACTCAAGGGCGAAGACGGATCGTTCTCGATCGAGTTCGAGCAAGCGAGCTTCCTAGAGGCGCTCGATTCCTTGATGGTTGCCGAGGGTAGGGAATACGTCCTCATGCTTCGCGGGGATTTCTCCCTTGGGAGGATGAAGCATTCCAAGAAGACGTTCGAGGAAGCCCTGACCCTCCTCCTCGAGCAGGCCGGAGCCGATTACGTCGAGCGAGGCGATATCATCTACCTATTCGAGATACAGAAGAAGGATATCGTCAAGAAGCTACGGGATACGGTGACGCTACCGGTCGTTTATCTGCCGGTCCAGGATCTCGTAGCCTTACTGCCGCAAGAGCTATCGAACAGCGCCTTCTTCCGCGTCGATAAGGCCACCAATTCCATGATACTCACCGGCAGCGAGCAGGAGATACGGCCCCTGCTCGATTATATCGCTAAGGTAGACGTACCTAACGCGGACGGCAGGGCGTATACGCCGTTCAAGCTACGGTTCATCAAGGCTAAAGACGCTATCGCCATGATACCATCCCGAATGTTCCCCCTTCCGCCCATCCTCGGCAGCGATGAATATAGCTTCACGGCCCTGCTAACGGATGACGCGTCTATGGCTATATCGTCGATACTCGAGATGATAGATAGAAGGACGGCCTCCGTGCCGGTTCGCCTGAAGTATATCAAGACGGACGAGCTCTTGAAGCTCCTGCCTCCATCGGTAGCGAAGGACGAGGTCCTAGACTCCGGTTACCCCGGCCTGCTCTTCTTTACCGGATCGGAAGATAAGCTGCGACGCTTCGAGCTGGAGCTTTCCGCCATAGATAGGCCTAAGCCCCAAATTCAATACGATATCCTCGTCCTCCAGTCCCAATCAGGGTACTCTCTTAACGTCGACGCCTCAGGCTCGGTCCAGGGCACGGCTTCCGATGCGGACCTGGACGCCAAGGCCATCGTCGGGGCGTTCAAGGACCTGTTATCCATACATTTCGATATCATCAGCGAGTTCGGCTATACCTTCGCGGCCAAGTTGACCGCTGAAATATCGACCTCGGCGTCCGAGGTGTACGCGGATACCAAGTTGACCGGCGTCGTTGGCCACGATGTCAAGTTCCAGAACACTAATACCTTCCGGTATCGCGACTCGGAGATAGATCCCGACGACGGAAAGGTTAAGTCTACCGGCGTGACGAGAGAGCTTACGTCCGGATTGCTGCTATCCATCAATGGGTGGGCTTCCAGCGACGGTATGATAACCATGACGATATCTACGACCGTTTCCGAGCGAGGAGAGACCTCGAGCGATTCAACGGCACCTCCGCAAACATCGGAACGCGTCGTCTCGACCCAGGTTCGCACTCAATCCGGAAGGCCGGTCGCCATCACCGGACTCGTCCAGAGGAATAAGAGCCGCTCGCTCAAGAAGATCCCACTGCTCGGGGATATCCCGATACTAGGATGGCTGTTTTCCGTACCGACCGAGTCCGATACCCAGACGGAGTTTTCCGTATATATCGTTCCTCGCTTGGTTTCTGATATTTCCGGCATGGCTACGGAGGCCGGCGAGGTTGGCGCTAAGATGTCAGCGCTCTATCGATCGTTGGCCGCGAGGCCCTGACATGACAAGCCTACCAAACAAGGACGGTACGGAAGCGCATAGCCCGGTATCGCTGGACGATGGGCAGTACGGCCTAGAGTTTAGCGAGGAGAATCGCGTCCTCCTGCTTTCCGATGCCGATGGAGAGGCGCTCGTGGGCATTTCGGGGCCCAGAAGCCCTGAACTGCTGGCCACTCTCGCGCACCACCACGGCAAGCCGATACGCTTCGTCGATATCGACCAATCCTCGTTCGCATCAATGCTCGGTAAGCTGCATGCGCTGGATACCAGCGACGCCGATAGCGGTACGCGCAATGATAGCGGCTTCCAGCTGGACTCGGTTCAGGGCGATGCTCCGATAGTTAATTTCATAAACGGGATACTCATCGACGCCATCCGGGCGCGAGCATCCGATATCCATATAGAGCTATTCTCCGGCTACGGGCAAGTACGCTTCCGCGTCGACGGCAGCCTTACCACCATAACGACGTTCCCGGCGGATCGATTCTCGGCTATATCTGCCCGGATCAAGATCATGGCTAACCTTAATATCATGGAGCGGAGGTTGCCTCAGGACGGTCGCGTCACCGTAGACCTCGGGCACGAGGCCGTCGACCTGCGAGTCTCCGTCGTGCCTATCGCTAAGGGCGAGTCCATAGTATTGAGGCTCTTCGGAAAGGGCGGAGCCATGCTGACGCTATCCGAGCTGGGCATGGACGAGGGCATGGCTGCATCGGCGGAGCGGATGCTGGCGTATCCCCACGGCCTGATCCTGGTGACGGGGCCCACGGGATCCGGTAAGACCACGACCCTGAACGCCATGCTGCGGAAACTACGCTCGGACTCGACCAAGATAATCACTATAGAGGATCCGATCGAGTACCTGATCGATGGCATCAGTCAGATCCAGACGAACGAGCAGATAGGGCTGACCTTCGACAGCCTCCTGAGGCGCGTCCTGCGGCAGGATCCCAACGTGGTCATGGTCGGAGAGGTGCGCGACCATCCTACGGCCGACCTAGTCGTGAGGGCGGCGCTTACCGGTCACCTGGTCCTATCGACGCTGCATACCAACGACAGCGTCTCGGCCATATCGAGGCTCAGGAACATAGGGGTCGAGCCCTTCCTGGTAGCGGCCGTCCTTCGCGGAGTCATAGCCCAGAGGCTCGTGAGGAGGCTGTGCCCGGACTGCAAGGTAGAGTCGAGCCCGAAGCCGGCGGAACGGGCGATAGCGGAACGCTACGGAATCAGGCTCGAGACGGTCTATAGGCCGACGGGCTGTAATCGCTGTAGGCACTCCGGTTACGACGGTCGATTCGCCGTGTACGAGCATTTCCTCATGGACGAAGGCCTGGAGTCGGCTATCGTCAACGGCGATCGCCTATCATCGATTTCCGAGTACCTCGGGCGGCTCGGCATGACGAGTCTCGCTCGAGCGGCGCTGGAGCGAGTCGCCCTGGGAGAGACGACCGTAGAAGAGGTCGAGCGGGAGATCGAGCTCTGATGCGGTTCGAGGTTAAGGAACGACGAAGCGACGGTAGGGTAGCCGTTTCCGTCATGGAGGCGGATAGCCCGGACTCGTGCGAACGGATCGCGGCCGACAGGGGCTCCGTCGTCATATCCGTCAATCCGATCGATAGGGCCGAGCGCGCCGGGGAGCGGCGCCAGTCTTCGGCCGACGTAGCGGAGTTCACCGCCATCATGGCCGCGCTGCTATCATCGTCCCTCGGGGTTCGAGACGCGCTTACCATAGTCAAGGGAATAGCGGAGCGCCCCGGGGTGATAGCGCTCGGCTCAAGGCTCGTAGCGAGGCTGGACAAGGGACAGGAGTTCTCCTCGGCCATAGCCGCCGAGGGTACGTCCTTGCCTCCTATATACCTGAGCCTCGTAAGGATAGGAGAAAGGACGGGCGATCTCGCGAAGTCCTTCTCG